>NZ_SSOL01000039.1:0-6532 GCF_029871275.1 Pseudomonas sp. BN414 | reverse complement strand
TACATGGCCGGCTGGGCGACCAAGATCGAAGGCCAGACCATGGACGTGTCCATCCCGATCCCGCCGGGCTCGCGCTTCACCGCCTTCGCTCGTCGTGAGCCGGTGGGCGTGGTCGCTGGCATCGTGCCGTGGAACTTCCCGCTGATGATCACCACCTGGAAGGCCATGCCGGCGCTGGCCACCGGCTGCACCGTGGTCATCAAGCCCGCCAGCGAAACCCCGCTGACCGCCCTGCGCCTGGCCGAACTGGCCTTCGAAGCGGGCATCCCGGCCGGCGTGTTCAACGTCGTCACCGGCGGTGGCAGCACCGTGGGTAACGCCCTGGCGTCGCACCCGCTGATCAGCAAGGTGTCCTTCACCGGCTCCACCGCCGTGGGCAAGAGCGTCGGCGTGGCCTGCATGGAGAACATGACCCGCTTCGCCCTGGAGCTGGGTGGCAAGAACCCGATGATCCTGCTGGCCGATGCCGACGTGGAGAAGGCGGTGCAGGGCGCGCTGCTCGGCGGCCTGCTGAACAACGGTCAGGTCTGCGCCGCGGCCTCGCGCTTCTACGTGCACCAGTCCATCTACGAGCCCTTCGTCGAAGGCCTGGCCGCTGCGGTGAAGGGCCTGTCCATCGGTCCGGGCATGGACCAGGACGCGGCGATCAACCCGCTGGTCTCGCGCAAGCAGCAGCTGAATGTGCTCAAGCACATTGACCTGGCCCGCCAGGAAGGCGCCCGCGTGGTCGCCGGTGGCGAGCGCCTGGAAGGCGACGGCTTCTTCGTTCAGCCCACCGTGCTGGCCGACGTGAACCACGAGATGACCGTGTCGCGCGAGGAAGTCTTCGGCCCGGTGCTGTCGGTGATCCCCTTCACCGACGAGGACGCCATGATCGAACTGGCCAACGACAGCGTCTACGGCCTGGCCGCCAGCCTGTGGACCAACGACCTGTCCAAGGCGATGAACCTGGTGCCGCGCATCGAGGCTGGCACCGTGTGGGTCAACGCCCACGTACTGCTCGACCCGAACATGCCCTTCGGCGGCGTCAAACAGTCCGGCATGGGCCGCGAGTTCGGCCGCGCAGTGATCGAGGCGTACACCGAGCTGAAGTCGGTCTGCATCTCCCACTGATTTGAACCCTCGATTTCCGGCAGGCGCCTTCACGCCTGCCGGTTTTTTTTGAGGTGTCCGAAAAAGGGGCTTTTTCTGTGGGGGCGAATTCATTCGCTATGGGCAGCGCAGCTGCCCCGAGGGATCAAATGGCAGTACTTCGTCCTGCTTAGCGATTGAAATCGCCCCCACAACTTGGCCCCACAAATGGGTGTCTCGATCCAGAAAACCCCCGCAAATTCCCCAATCTCCGCCGTTCGCACTGTCCTGGTGCGGGTAAACCTTGCACTTTCCATTCCTGAACTAAGCTTTCGGCAGTCCCCCGACCAAAGGACCGCCTCATGAGCGAACCACTCCTCAGCTTCGACGAACTCAAGAAAGCCGTAGCCAGCGGCGAGATCGATACGGTGCTGGCCTGCATGGTGGACATGCAGGGACGATTGGTTGGCAAGCGCTTCCAGGCTGAGTTCTTCGTCGACAGCGCCTATGAGGAAACCCACTGCTGCAATTACCTGCTGGCTGACGACATCGACATGGAGCCGGTGCCCGGCTACGCGGCGGCGAGTTGGAGCAAGGGTTATGGCGACTTCGTGCTGAAGCCCGACATGAGCACCCTGCGCCGGGTGCCCTGGCTGGAATGCACGGCCCTGGTGCTTTGCGACGTGCTGGACCATCACCACCGCGAAGACCTGCCCCACAGCCCGCGCGCCATCCTCCGGAAACAGGTGGCCCGGCTGGCGGAGCGGGGGTATCAGGGCATGTTCGCGTCGGAGTTGGAGTTCTACCTCTTCGATGAAAGCTACGACGCCATTCACAGGCGCAACTACAGCCATCCGAAGACGGCTTCGAACTACATCGAGGACTACAGCATCCTTCAGACCACCCGTGAGGAACCGGTGCTGCGGGCCATCCGCAAGCACCTGCAGGCCTGCGGCGTGCCGGTGGAGAATTCGAAAGGTGAGTGGGGGCCGGGGCAGGAGGAGATCAACGTCCGCTATGCAGACGCCCTGACCATGGCCGACCGCCACGCCATCATCAAGCACGCCTGCAAGGAGATCGCCCACCAGCAGGGCAAGTCGATCACCTTCATGTCCAAATGGCGCTACGACCTGGCCGGTTCCAGTTGCCACATCCACAGTTCGCTCTGGGACAAGAAAGGCAAGAAGGCGCTGTTCCACGATCCCAAGGACGAGTTCGGCATGTCGAAGCTGATGCGCGGCTGGGTGGCCGGCCAGCTCAAGTACGCCAGCGAGGTCACCTATTTCCTCGCGCCCTACATCAACTCCTACAAGCGCTTCCAGGCTGGCACCTTTGCGCCGACGCGGGCTATATGGAGTCGCGACAATCGCACCGCCGGCTTCCGCCTTTGTGCCGAAGGCAGCAAGTCTGTGCGCATCGAGTGCCGCATCGGTGGCGCCGATCTCAATCCCTATCTTGCCTTTGCCGCACTGATCGCTGCAGGCCTGGCGGGCATCGATGAAAAGCTCGAATTGGCCGCGCCATTCGAGGGCGATGCCTATGTGAACGACCAGCTACCGGAGGTCGACAAGACCCTGCGCGAGGCCACCGCCGCGCTCAAGGGCTCGGCCATGCTGCGCAAGGCCTTCGGTGACGAGGTGGTCGACCACTATGTGCATACCGCCGAGTGGGAGCAGAAGGAATACGACCGGCGCATCACCGACTGGGAGTTGCAGCGCGGATTCGAGCGCTACTGAATATTCGCTGTCCGGCCAGCGGCGGGTTCGGGCACGCTCGCTGACCGGTTTGTAACCGGGGATGGGAGCGGTACGACAGGCTGTCGCATTGCTGGCGGGGAAGGTGCCCGAACCGCCGCATGGAGCAATCCATTGCCAACCCAAACCAAAGGGCACCCAAGATGAATCCTGCAGGCCAACCCGGCTCCACGCATCAGGACGATGACGTCAAGCTGTTGCACAGCATGGGCTATGCCCAGGAGCTGTCGCGGCGGATGGGCGGCTTCTCCAACTTCGCCATTTCCTTCTCCATCATTTGCATCCTTTCCGGTGGCATCAATTCGCTGGCCCAGGGCACATCGGGCGCCGGTGGTGCCTCCATCGGCATCGGCTGGCCGCTGGGCTGCATGATCTCCGGCGTGTTCGCCGTGGCCATGGCGCAGATCGCCTCGGCCTATCCCACTGCGGGCGGGCTGTACCACTGGGGTTCGATCCTCGGCAACCGCTTCACCGGCTGGCTCACCGCCTGGTTCAACCTGCTGGGGCTGGTGACGGTGCTGGGTGCGATCAACGTGGGCACCTATTACTTCTTCTTCGGTGCCTTCGGACCGATGCTGGGCATGGAAGACACCATCACGACGCGCATCATCTTCTTGTCCATCCTCACGGGCGGGCAGGCGCTCTGTAATCACTTCGGCATCGGATTGACGGCCAAGCTGACGGACTTCTCGGGCTACCTGATCTTCGCCACGGCCATTGCCCTGACCGTCGTCTGCCTGATCGCCGCACCCAGCTACGAGTTCTCCCGGTTGTGGACCTTCGGCAACTTCTCCGGTGCCGCCGGTGGCAATGTCTGGCCGGAAGTGTCCAACAGCTGGATCTTCCTCCTCGGGCTGCTGCTGCCGATCTACACCATCACCGGCTACGACGCTTCCGCCCACACCTCGGAAGAAACCGTGCAAGCGGCCCATTCGGTGCCGCGTGGGATGGTGATGTCGGTGGTCTGGTCGCTGCTGTTCGGCTGGCTGATGCTCAGCGCCTTCGTACTGATGCTGCCGAGCATGGAAGAGGCGGCTGCCCAGGGCTGGAACGTGTTCTTCTGGGCCATGGACACCCAGGTGAATTCGACGGTGAAGGAGCTGCTCTTCCTGGCCATCTTCATCTCGCAGATCCTCTGCGGCCTGGCGACGGTGACTTCGGTCTCGCGGATGATCTTCGCCTTCGCCCGTGACGGTGGCCTGCCGGCCTCCAAGGCACTGGCTTCCGTCTCGCCGAAACACCGCACCCCTGTTGCGGCCATCTGGACCGGCGCCACCTTGGCGGTGCTGTTCGTTTGGGGATCGTCACTGGTGTCCATCGGCGAAACGCCGGTCTACACCATCGTCGTATCATGCACGGTGATCTTCCTGTTCTTCTCCTTCGTGATTCCCATCGTGCTCGGGCTCTTCACCTTCGGCACGCCCAAGTGGCCGCGCATGGGACCGTGGAACCTGGGACGCGGGTTGTATTCGCTGGTGGCGATCCTTTCGGTGATCTCGATGGCGCTGATCTTCATCATCGGCATCCAGCCGCCCAACGACTGGGCGCTGTACATCACCATCGGCTTCCTGATCCTCACCGGGATCATCTGGTTCGCCTTCGAAGCGCGGCGCTTCCAGGGCCCGCCCATCGGCGACATGATCGCCAAGCGTCAGGCGGAAATCGCCGCGGCGGAAGAGGCGTTGAACAAGTGACCTGCGTCGGCGCCCCTGTCCTGTCGGGAGAGGGGGCCGCACCTTCAGTTCACGGCTTCGATGCGGATGCCGTGCACCTCGACCTGATCACCCGGCTTGAAGTGCTGCCCGGGAGAGCGGAAGCGCTGCACCGAACCGTCATCCATTTTCACCAGGTAGGCGGGTTCGGCGAGGCCAGTGGCTTGCTGGACGGCGCCGCCACCGAAGTAGCCCACCGCGGCACCGGCGACGGCACCAACCGGGCCGCCGATGGCACCGAACATCAGTCCGGTCATGCCGCCGCCAGCCTTGCCGGCGGTGGTGTCAGGAACTTCGGAGAGGACCTCCGCGGCGAAGGCGGGGGAAGAAGCGAGGAGCGCAAGGCACAGGGTGAAGCTGGGGACTTTCATGATGGTTCCCTTCGACTGTTGTATGGCAAAGGGTCCACGTCACATTCCATGCCAGAAGTGAAATCCTTTCAGATCAACAACATGCGGCGTGTGATGTCATTTCGACTGCGGTTCGAATGACAGCGTTTGCTGTCATTCGGACCTAAGTTCAGTCTAGTCCCCCCGGAGGCGGGGCTGCGCTGCGGATGGTGGATTGTGGGAGCGAATTCATTCGCGAATAAATACGCTCCCACAGGTGGGGCAAGGGCGTGATGGGTTTCGCAAGCTCAACCCATCCTACGGTCGCGTATTCGTAGGATGGGTAGAGGTACGAAACCCATCAGAGCGAAGGCCGTCCGGGCACTCAGAGCTTGATCAGCACCGACTTCAGCTCGGTGTAGTGCTCGATGGCCGCCGCGCCCATTTCGCGGCCGACGCCGGAGAGCTTGTAGCCGCCGAAGGGCAGGGCCGGGTCGAGGGCGCTGTGGCAGTTGACCCAGACCGAGCCGGACTTGATGCGCGGGATCATCCGGTGCACCGCCGCGAGGTCGTTGGACCAGACGCTGGCGCCGAGTCCGTAGGGGTTGTCGTTGGCCATGCGGATGACTTCATCGACGTCGTCGAAGGGCATCGCCACCAGCACCGGGCCGAAGATTTCTTCCTGCACCAGGCGGTGCTGCTGGTCGACGTCGACGATCACCGTCGGTTTGACGAAGTAGCCGGGGCCGAAGCCTTCGCCGCCGCAGGCGATGGTGGCGCCCAGCTCGCGGCCGAGCTGGATGTAGCCGGTGACGCGGTCCTGCTGCTTGGCGGAGATCAGCGGGCCCATCTGCACGCTCGGGTCGAGGCCGTTGCCGAGCTTCATGCCGTTGGCGATGCCGGCGATGTCGGCGATCACGTTGTCGAAATGCTTGCGGTGTACGTACAGGCGCGAGCCGGCGCAGCAGACCTGGCCCTGGTTGAAGAAGATCGCGCTGGCGGCGCCGGCAGCGGCTTCCTGCAGGTTGGCGTCGGGCATGACGATGGTCGGCGACTTGCCGCCGAGTTCCAGGGTCACGCGGGTCATGTTGTCCATGGCCGCCTTGCCGATCTGCTTGCCGACTTCGGTGGAGCCGGTGAAGGTCAGCTTGTCGACGCCCGGATGGCGGGTGAGGGCGACGCCGGCATTCAGGCCGGTACCGGTGATGACGTTGAACACCCCGGCCGGGTAGCCGGCTTCCAGCACCAGCTCGGCCAGCTTGAGGGCGGTCAGCGGGGTTTCGTCGGCGGGTTTGAGGATCACGGTGCAGCCGGTGGCGAGCGCCGGGCCGAGCTTCCAGCAGGCCAGCAGCAGCGGAAAGTTCCAGGCGACGATGGCGCCGACCACGCCCACCGCTTCGCGGCGGATGAAGCCGTGGAACTGATCATTGGGCATCAGCGGCAGGGAAGCGTCGACCGTGCTGCCTTCGATCTTGGTGGCCCAGCCGGCCATGTAGCGGAGGAAGTCGATGGCCAGCTGCACGTCCATGACGTGGGCCACGGCGGCGCTCTTGCCGTTGTTCAGGCATTCCAGTTCGGCCAGCTCCTGGGCGTCGCGCTCCATCAGGTCGGCGAGGCGCCACAGCAGGTTCTGCCGTTCGCGCGGACGCATGCGGCTCCAGGCGGA
>NZ_SSOL01000038.1:0-8813 GCF_029871275.1 Pseudomonas sp. BN414 | reverse complement strand
TCGCGCGGCGGGCGAAGTTGACGTAGGCGTCCACCGCGAAACGCACGCCGGGCAGCACCAGTTCCTGCGACAGCACCTGCTCGCGCTCGAGGCCCACGGCCTCGGCCAGGCGCAGCCAGGCCTCGATGCCGCCTTCCTCGCCGGGGGCGCCGTCGTGATCGAGGATGCGCTGGACCCACTCGCGGCGGGTGTCGCGGTCCGGGCAGTTGGCGAGGATGGCGGCGTCCTTCAGCGGGATGCTCACCTGGTAGTAGAAGCGGTTGGCCACCCAGCCCTGGATCTGCTCACGGGTGGCGCGGCCCTCGTACATCGCCCGGTGGTACGGGTGGTGGATGTGGTAGCAGGCGCCCTTGGCGCGCAGGGCCTGTTCGAATTCCACTGGAGTCATGGCGATCTGGTTCATCTCGGGCTCCGTTACAACACGATGCTCATGCCGTCCCAGGCCACTTCGATGCCGTGGCGCTCCAGTTCGGCGCGCTCGGCGGAATCGATGTCGAGGATCGGGTTGGTGTTGTTGATGTGGATGAGCACCTTGCGCGGGCCATCGAGGCCGTCGAGCACCTCGATCATTCCGCCCGGGCCGCTCTGCGGCAGGTGGCCCATCTCGCTGCCGAGCTTGTCGCCCACCTCGCAGTGGCGCATCTCGTCGTCGCGCCAGAGCGTGCCGTCCACCAGCAGGCAATCGGCGCGGCGCATCCAGCCGAGCAGCGCGTCGTCCACCTGGCCCAGGCCGGGGGCGTAGAACAGGCTGCCGCCGCTCGCCAGGTCCTCGATGAACAGGCCGATGTTGTCGCCGGGGTGCGGATTGCCGCGATGCGGCGAGTACGGCGGTGCGCTGCTGCGCAGGGGAATGGCGGTGAAGCGCAGGCCGGCGCAGGTCGGAATCTCGAACACTGGATTAGCCAGGTCGATGGGGTTCCAGGTGAGGCCGCCATTCCAGTGCTGGAGCATGCTGAACAGCGGGAAGCCACTGCTCAGGTCCTGGTGGACCATCTCCGTGCACCAGACCGCGTGCGGGCAGCCTTCACGCAGGCTCAAGAGGCCGGTGACGTGGTCGATCTGGCTGTCCATCAGGATGATTGCGGCAATGCCGGTATCGCGCAGGCGGCGCGCCGGCTGCAGCGGCGGGAAGGCGTCGAGCTGGGCGCGGATATCGGGGGAGGCGTTGCACAGCACCCAGTCGACGTCATTGGCGCTGAGGGCGATGGAGGACTGACTGCGCGGCTGCGCACGGACCTTGCCGCTGCGTACGCCGGCGCAGTTGCGGCAGTTGCAGTTCCACTGGGGGAAACCGCCGCCGGCGGCCGAGCCGAGAATCTGGATGTGCATGGCGAATACGACCTGCCTCGGAGTCCTGCAAGAAAAAGGACCCCGGCGAACCGGGGCCAAGCAAGGACGATGCGCCGGTGGAGGCCAACGCAGCGCCGTGGAGCATCAGCGATTGGCGAAGTACAGGGTCACTTCAAAGCCAATGCGCATGTCGGTGTAGCTGGGTTTGGTCCACATAGTTGAGTCCTCTCTTTTGTTGTTGCGTGGGGTGAATCGAAGCACTCTTCATCCGATATGGCCGGGCAAGGCGGCGAGGTTGTGGCCGCCTTGCCCTGGCCCCGATCAGGGTTTGTCTTTCGCAGCGGTCGCCTGCTGCTCCTTGGTGTAGTCCGCGTACTCGCGGCTCATGACGTAGGCCTTGATCTTTTCGACCTCATCCGGCGTCAAAGTGTCCCCGAAGGATGGCATGCCCAGAGGGCGCAGCACGCCTTCGCGGACGATCTGCTGGAACAGGCTACGGCGCGACTCGTCGGATTTACGCAGGTCAGGCACCAGACCGCCGCTCATCGCCCCGACGCCGTGGCATACGGAGCAGTAGCTGCCGTACAGCTGCTGGCCCGCCTTCAGGTCGGCTTCGCTGGCATGGACCGGTTTCGGGATGCGGGTGAGGGCGGCGACCTGCCTCGAAGGCAGCGGCGGCAGGCTGGCCTTGCCATCCAGCTTGAACACCAGCAGGCGGCTGACGTTGCCGACGCCCGGCGCTTTCGCCGCATCGCCGCCGATCAGCGGGGCGACACCGCCCCAGCCAGCCATGATCGCCACGTATTGCTCGCCCTTGTAGCTGTAGGTCATGGGCGCGGCGACGATGCCGGTCTGGGCGGCGAAGGACCAGAGCTGCTTGCCCTTGTCGGCCGAGTAGGCCACCAGGTTACCGGCGGCGGTGCCCTGGAATACCAGGTTGCCCGCGGTGCTCAGGGTGCCGCCGTTCCAGTAGTGCGGGTAGGGCACACGCCAGGCTTCCTTCTGTTTCACCGGGTCCCAGGCCAGCAGCGCACCGGATACCGCCTCGCGCGGAATCTCGGTGGCGTCGGAGAAGCCGGCACCGGTGTTGAAGCCCTTGCGGCGGACGAAGTCCTTGCCTTCGTTGCGGTAGACGCCGGGGATTTCCTGGTAGGGGATGTACACCAGGCCGGTCTGCGGGTTGTAGGACATCGAGTGCCAGCTGTGGGCGCCGAACGGGCTCGGCCACATTACGACGGGCTCTTTCTCGTAGCGCGCACCGGGAACTTCCACGGGGCGGCCGGTGGCCAGGTCGACGCGCTCGGCCCAAGTCACTTTGCCGAACTTCTCGGCGGACAGGAGCTTGCCGGTTTCACGGTCGAGCACGTAGAAGAAGCCGTTCTTCGGTGCCTGCATGATCACCTTGCGCGATTTGCCGTCGAGCTCGAGGGTCGCCAGGGTGAGCTGCTGGGTCGCGGTGAAGTCCCAGGTCTCGCCCGGGGTGGTCTGGTAGTGCCAGGCCAGTTTGCCGGTGTCCGGGTCCACGGCGAGGATCGACGACAGGTAGAGGTTGTCGCCGCCGCCGGGGCTGCGCAGCTCACGGTTCCAGGGCGAGCCGTTGCCGGTGCCGATGTAGAGCAGCTCCAGCTCGGGGTCGTAGGCCATGCCGTCCCAGACGGTGCCGCCACCGCCGCCTTTCCAGTACTCGTCGCCTTTCCACGTCTTGGCTGCTTCGGCCAGCTCCGGATGCTCGTAGGGTTTGGCCGGGTCGCCGGGGACGGTGTAGAAGCGCCAGGCCATCTTGCCGGTCTCGGCGTCGTAGGCGGCGAAGTAACCGCGCACGCCGTACTCCGCGCCACCGTTGCCGATGATGACCTTGCCTTTCACCACGCGCGGAGCGCCGGTGATGGTGTAGGGCTTGCTGTTGTCGGTGGTCTGCTGGCTCCAGACTTCCCGGCCGGTCTTGGCGTCCAGGGCGATCAGGCGGCCATCGAGGGTGCCGATGTAGATCTTGCCATTCCACAGCGCGACGCCACGGTTGACAGCATCGCAGCAGGCGTCGCGGGCCTTGCCGCGTTCGATCTGCGGGTCGAAGGTCCAGAGAACCTTGCCGGTGGCCACGTCGACGGCAATGGCGCGGCTCCAGGACAGCGAGGCGTAGAGCACGCCGTCGGAGAACAGCGGGGTCGCTTCCAGGCCACGGTGGTTTTCGAGGTCGATGTACCAGGAGAGGCCGAGCTTGCCGACGTTGTCGGCGGTGATCTGCTTCAGGGGGCTGAAGCGCTGTTCGTCATAGGTGCGGCCATGGCTGAGCCATTCGTTGCCATCTTTTTCGCTGGCGACAATGGCAGCCTGGTCGACGGGGGCCGCGTAGGCAGCTGGACCCAGCAGGGCGACGAGCAGGGCGGCGGCGAGGCGGGTACGGTTCTTGTGCATGGACTGCGTTTGGGACATTACGCAGGACTCCTTGATGTGCTTGTTATGGGCGGAGTGTTTTTCGCTCGTCCGATAGGGATCAGGCGGTCGGCTGGCGAAGGGTCAGAACACCTGCAGCAGGCGCAGGTTGATGCGGTCGCTTTCCTCGAATCCATTCTCCACGGACAGGTCCTGTCCGTAGGTCGCCAGCACCTGGGTGGTGGGCGTGATGAAGTAGGAAGCGCCTATGCTGTACTTGCTGGTATCGGGCTCGTCATTCAGGTCGACGCCGTCGACTTCGTTTTCGCCGCCCCAGGTCCTGGAGATACCTGCACGGATATCGAAGCTCTCAGTGAAGTTGTAGCGCAGGAAAGCCTGGCCCTGATAAAGCTCCGACTGCTTGCGTGTCACGCTGTCCGGACCGTAGTCGTCGTTGTCGCCGAAGAAGGTCACGTCGCCCACCAGATCGAGGGTGAGCTTGTCGGTCAGACCGGTGATGTAGCCGGCCTGGAGGGTGAACTTCCAGCGGTTCTCGCCGAGGTTTATCGGCTGGTCGTTGTCGTAGCTGCCGGTCGGCGCAAAGATGAAGGGCGTGATACCGAAGTAGCGGCGCTTGGCCGGGTCGTTCACCAGCCAGAGGGTGGACGCGAGGATCAGGTCGCCGGTGCCGCTGTCGCTGCCCAGCCCCTTGAGGTCGTCCTTGGCACGGAGATTGCCAAAGGGCAGCAGAAACTGCGGATCGATGATGTAGTCGCCAAGCTTCATGAAGTGGACACCCCGGAGGATGCCCACGTCCGAATCCAGGCCCGCGTCGATGGGCGCCTTGTGGCCATTCGCGTAGAGGGCGTCGCGTTCTGCGTGCTGGTAGTACAGGAGGCCGAGGTTGGTGCCTTCGGGCAAGGCCGTGTAGTCGCCTGCATCCACATCGAGGGCGTGGGCGAAGGAGGTGAAACCGGCCGCGAGGCCGAGGGTGGTGGCCAGGGTCAGGACCCTGGAAAGAGCCGTCTTCTGCGTGCTGCTGGTACAGGCGAGATGAGCGGATGCGCTCTTCTTCATGGACATCACCTTTTATTGTTTTTGTTTAAAATCGGTTGCTGTTTCCGGCTTGAAAATCAGGGAAGAACCGGAGACGCACCAGCTGTTCAGCAGGACCTGTGCCATGTTGTTTTGAGTTCTGATTAGTGCTTGAAAATCAATGGCTTGTGTAACGATGACATTAACGGTCCGGAGCCTCTGGGCAATCGCATCGACTCGCTGTCTCACTCTGAGTCAGATGCAGGGCGGAGATGCTGTACCGGAGTGATACAACCGTTTCGAGGATGAGCCATGAGCAAGCCCGATGACCCCACTCCCGCCACTGAAGGCAGGACGGTTCTCATGTCACCTGAAGGCCGCAGGCAAGCCTTCGGATCGCAATTGATCGCACGTTCCTGGAAGCGCTCCCACCAGTACGGCATATCGCCTTGTGACCGGGTGCTGTTCGACGCGCCGGTGGTGGTTCGTCCGAAGGACATCCAGGACCACGGCGGCTTGCTGCTGCGCGCTGCTTCGCCCGAGATGGAACAGCTGCACGGCGCGCTGGCACCGAAGGACTGGGTGCTTGCCTGCATCGACATGGAAGGGGTGGTGCTCAGTTCGATCGGCAAGTGCAACAGCGCCAGCCAGGAGCTCAACCAGGTATTTCGGCCCGGCGCGCAGTTCCTCGAAACGCTGGTAGGCACCACCGGTCCGAGCTGCGCCCTGGAGGAAAAGGAAACCGTCGTCGTCGCCGGCTCCGACCACTACCTGGAAGAGGCGCGTGCCTTCACCTGCATGGCCACCCCGATCTTCGGTCTCGATGGTGGAATCGTCGGTGTGCTGGATGCCAGCCGCAAAGGACCGGCCACCTCCCTCTACTGCCTGGAATCCCTGGTCATCGCGGCACGCGCCATCGAGCGGCGGATGTTCATGGAGCTGGGCAATGTCCTGCTGGTGCACCTGCATTATCGACTGGACATCCTCGGCACCCCCATGGAGGGGCTGCTGGCGTTCGATCCGGTCGGGAAGCTGAAGGGCGCCAACCGCATCGCCACACAGATATTCTCGTCGCCGGGGTTGAAACCGGGCATGGATTTCAACGAGCTGTTCGACATGCCTTTCGCCCATGCCATCTGCTATCGCCGCTACGATCTCAGCGTGCCGTTCCGCATGCAGACGCAGTGGGGCAGCCATCTGCATGCCTGCCTCACCACTGCGCCGGACAAGAAGGCCGGGCAGCTGCCCGAGCCACCGCGACCTTTCACCACGGCCGAGCGCCGCCCTCTCGCCGCGCAGGGGCCGTGCCTCGAAGACCCGGCCGTCAGCGCTGCGCTGGAACGTGCCCGCAAGGCATTCGCGCGGGATATCCCGGTGCTGATCAACGGCGAGACCGGCACTGGCAAGGAAGTGCTTGCCCGATTGCTGCACGAAGGCAGTGCCCGCGCCAGTGGACCCTTCATTGCGATCAACTGCTCGTCGATCCCGGCGAGCCTGATCGAGTCGGAACTGTTCGGCCATGTCGAAGGCGCCTTCACCGGCAGCCGCAAGGGCGGGGCGGCCGGCAAGATCGAGCAGGCGCACCAGGGCACGCTGTTCCTCGACGAGATCGGCGATATGCCGTTGGAGCTACAGGGGCGCCTCCTGCGCGTGTTGCAGGAACGCAGCCTCAGCCGTCTTGGCAGCACCGCCGTGATCAAGGTGGATTGCGCGCTGATTTGTGCCACCCACCGCGACTTGGCGCAGCTGGCGCAGGAGCAGGGTTTCCGTGAAGACCTCTACTACCGCATCAATGGCCTGCGAGTGACCCTGCCGGCCCTGCGCGAACGTACCGACCTGGCGTTGTTGATCCAGCGACTGCTGCAAAGCGAAACGGCCTCCCATGCGCCGCTGGCGTTGGAAAAATCCGCATTGCAGGCGCTGCTGAACTACAGCTGGCCGGGGAATATCCGGCAGCTCCACCAGACGCTGCGGCTCGCCGCCGCGCTGGCCGAAGACGAGGGCTGGATCGGATTGCAGCACCTGCCGGACGAGGTGCTGCCGGCCATCGCGAAAGGAGCGGTCCGCGAAGCGGAAACGGAAACGGTTGCGGCGCCTCAATCACTGGCGGGGGATACCTTGCTGGCATCCGAACAGCGCGCGATCCGCGCCGCCATCGACGCCTGCCAGGGCAATCTCTCGGCTGCCGCCCGCAGCCTGGGCATCGGACGGGCAACCCTGTATCGCAAGCTCAAAGCGATGGGCGAAGCGTAGGACTGCGGGCATGGGCGTGATGGGTATCGCAAGCTCCACCCATCCTACGGTCACGCTTTTGTAGGATGGGTTGAGGTACGAAACCCATCAGAGCGAACGCCGTCGGGGCACTGGGAGTCTGATCAGCGTTGTAGACGGGATGGCACCTTTGCCATCCCGGTTGGTTGCCGCGTCAGCGGGCAGTGGTCGGATCGATGATCCCGCGTACTTCGGACACGCGATTGGCCGGGAAGCCACCTTGCTCGGCATGCTCGCGGACCAGCTGTTCGTTATCCGCGCGGTACACGCAATAGACCTTGTCGTCGGTCACGTAGCTGTGCAGCCACTGGATCTGCGGCCCCATGGCGCTGAGCACGGCGCACGACTTCTGCGAGATGGCCTGGAGCTCCTTGATCGTGAGTTTTCCCGCACCGGGGATTTCGCGTTCGATGACGTAGTTCGGCATGGTTGTTTCCTTGTTGTTGTGGGTTGTCTGGGGGCAAGGGGGTGATAGGTTTCGCAAGCTCTACCCATCCTACAAAAGCCCGACCGTAGGATGGGTAGAGGTACGAAACCCATCAGAGCGAAGGCCGTCCGGGCACTCAGAGCTTGATCAGCACCGACTTCAGCTCGGTGTAGTGCTCGATGGCCGCCGCGCCCATTTCGCGGCCGACGCCGGAGAGCTTGTAGCCGCCGAAGGGCAGGGCCGGGTCGAGGGCGCTGTGGCAGTTGACCCAGACCGAGCCGGACTTGATGCGCGGGATCATCCGGTGCACCGCCGCGAGGTCGTTGGACCAGACGCTGGCGCCGAGTCCGTAGGGGTTGTCGTTGGCCATGCGGATGACTTCATCGACGTCGTCGAAGGGCATCGCCACCAGCACCGGGCCGAAGATTTCTTCCTGCACCAGGCGGTGCTGCTGGTCGACGTCGACGATCACCGTCGGTTTGACGAAGTAGCCGGGGCCGAAGCCTTCGCCGCCGCAGGCGATGGTGGCGCCCAGCTCGCGGCCGAGCTGGATGTAGCCGGTGACGCGGTCCTGCTGCTTGGCGGAGATCAGCGGGCCCATCTGCACGCTCGGGTCGAGGCCGTTGCCGAGCTTCATGCCGTTGGCGATGCCGGCGATGTCGGCGATCACGTTGTCGAAATGCTTGCGGTGTACGTACAGGCGCGAGCCGGCGCAGCAGACCTGGCCCTGGTTGAAGAAGATCGCGCTGGCGGCGCCGGCAGCGGCTTCCTGCAGGTTGGCGTCGGGCATGACGATGGTCGGCGACTTGCCGCCGAGTTCCAGGGTCACGCGGGTCATGTTGTCCATGGCCGCCTTGCCGATCTGCTTGCCGACTTCGGTGGAGCCGGTGAAGGTCAGCTTGTCGACGCCCGGATGGCGGGTGAGGGCGACGCCGGCATTCAGGCCGGTACCGGTGATGACGTTGAACACCCCGGCCGGGTAGCCGGCTTCCAGCACCAGCTCGGCCAGCTTGAGGGCGGTCAGCGGGGTTTCGTCGGCGGGTTTGAGGATCACGGTGCAGCCGGTGGCGAGCGCCGGGCCGAGCTTCCAGCAGGCCAGCAGCAGCGGAAAGTTCCAGGCGACGATGGCGCCGACCACGCCCACCGCTTCGCGGCGGATGAAGCCGTGGAACTGATCATTGGGCATCAGCGGCAGGGAAGCGTCGACCGTGCTGCCTTCGATCTTGGTGGCCCAGCCGGCCATGTAGCGGAGGAAGTCGATGGCCAGCTGCACGTCCATGACGTGGGCCACGGCGGCGCTCTTGCCGTTGTTCAGGCATTCCAGTTCGGCCAGCTCCTGGGCGTCGCGCTCCATCAGGTCGGCGAGGCGCCACAGCAGGTTCTGCCGTTCGCGCGGACGCATGCGGCTCCAGGCGGA
>NZ_SSOL01000037.1:0-17739 GCF_029871275.1 Pseudomonas sp. BN414 | reverse complement strand
GAACGTAACAAACCGCACGTCAACGTTGGCACCATCGGTCACGTTGACCATGGCAAGACCACTCTGACTGCTGCTCTGACCAAGGTCTGCTCCGAGACCTGGGGTGGTTCCGCTCGTGCGTTCGACCAGATCGACAACGCGCCGGAAGAGAAGGCTCGCGGTATCACCATCAACACCTCCCACGTTGAGTACGATTCCGCTGTTCGTCACTACGCTCACGTTGACTGCCCCGGTCACGCTGACTACGTGAAGAACATGATCACCGGTGCTGCGCAGATGGACGGCGCGATCCTGGTTTGCTCGGCTGCTGACGGCCCCATGCCGCAGACCCGCGAGCACATCCTGCTGTCCCGTCAGGTAGGCGTTCCTTACATCGTCGTGTTCCTGAACAAGGCCGACATGGTTGACGACGCCGAGCTGCTGGAACTGGTCGAAATGGAAGTTCGCGACCTGCTGAACACCTACGACTTCCCGGGCGACGACACTCCGATCATCATCGGTTCCGCTCTGATGGCCCTGGAAGGCAAGGACGACAACGAAATCGGCGTTTCCGCCGTTCGTAAGCTGGTTGAGACCCTGGACTCCTACATTCCGGAGCCGGTGCGTGCCATCGATCAGCCGTTCCTGCTGCCGATCGAAGACGTGTTCTCCATTTCCGGTCGCGGCACCGTGGTAACCGGTCGTGTTGAGCGTGGCATCGTCAAGGTTCAGGAAGAAGTCGAGATCGTCGGCATTCGTCCGACCACCAAGACCACCTGCACCGGCGTTGAAATGTTCCGCAAGCTGCTCGACGAAGGTCGTGCCGGTGAGAACGTTGGCGTCCTGCTGCGCGGCACCAAGCGTGACGACGTAGAGCGTGGTCAGGTTCTGGCCAAGCCGGGCACCATCAAGCCGCACACCAAGTTCGAGTGCGAAGTGTACGTGCTGTCCAAAGAAGAAGGTGGTCGTCACACCCCGTTCTTCAAGGGCTACCGTCCGCAGTTCTACTTCCGTACCACTGACGTGACCGGTAACTGCGAACTGCCGGAAGGCGTTGAGATGGTAATGCCGGGCGACAACATCAAGATGGTTGTCACCCTGATCGCTCCGATCGCCATGGAAGATGGCCTGCGCTTCGCGATCCGCGAAGGCGGCCGTACCGTTGGTGCCGGCGTTGTAGCCAAGATCATCGAATAACGACTTGATCTTGGTGTATCAGGCCGGCATAATGGTCGGCCTGACTTTGTTACAGGCCAGTAGCTCAATTGGCAGAGCGGCGGTCTCCAAAACCGCAGGTTGGGGGTTCGATTCCCTCCTGGCCTGCCAGATTCCACGAATGAGAATCTGGCATTTCTCTCACAGGATCTTAGCTGATGAATGCCAAGGCTGAAGCCAAAGAAACACGCTTCGACGTTCTGAAGTGGGTCGTTGTGGTGGCTCTTGTTGCTGTTGGCGTGGTCGGCAATCAGTATTTCTCCGCTGAGCCGATCCTGTACCGCGTTCTCGCGCTTCTTGCTCTTGCTGCCGTCGCCGCTGTTGTGGCTCTGCAGACCACCAAGGGCCAGGCTTTCTTTGTTCTTGCCAAGGAAGCTCGCGCGGAAATTCGAAAGGTTGTTTGGCCGACCCGTCAGGAAACCACCCAGACCACTCTGATTGTCGTGGCTGTCGTGCTGGTAATGGCGCTGCTGTTGTGGGGTCTTGATACCCTGCTCGGCTGGCTTGTTTCGTTGATTGTTGGTTAATAGGTGCGCCGTGGCTAAGCGTTGGTACGTTGTGCATGCCTACTCGGGTTACGAGAAGCATGTCATGCGCTCGCTGATCGAGCGCGTCAAGCTGGCTGGCATGGAAGACGAGTTCGGCGAAATTCTGGTTCCCACCGAAGAAGTGGTGGAAATGCGTAATGGCCAGAAGCGCAAGAGCGAGCGTAAGTTCTTCCCTGGCTACGTGCTGGTTCAGATGGAAATGAATGAGGCGACGTGGCACCTGATCAAGGATACGCCGCGTGTCATGGGCTTTATCGGTGGTACTGCCGACAAGCCTGCGCCCATCACTGAAAAAGAAGCTGAAGCTATCCTGCGTCGCGTTGCCGACAGCGGTGATAAGCCCAAGCCGAAGACGCTGTTCGAGCCGGGTGAAACCGTTCGTGTTATCGACGGTCCGTTCGCTGACTTCAATGGCGTCGTCGAAGAGGTCAACTACGAGAAGAGCCGGATCCAGGTGGCCGTGCTCATCTTCGGTCGCTCTACTCCGGTAGAGCTGGAGTTCAGTCAGGTCGAGAAGGCTTAACTGACAATGGCATCCCAACCCCGCAGCCCTAGGTTGCGGGGTTTTGTCGTCACTGGGATAAACGCGAAAGCAATCGGGGAGCCTTAGGGCGCTAGAACCCGTAACTGGAGTTATACATGGCTAAGAAGATTCAAGCTTATATCAAGCTGCAAGTGAAGGCCGGTCAGGCCAACCCGTCGCCGCCGGTAGGCCCTGCTCTGGGTCAACATGGCGTGAACATCATGGAATTCTGCAAGGCGTTCAACGCCAAGACTCAGGGCATGGAACCTGGTCTGCCGACTCCTGTGATCATCACCGTATACAGCGACCGCAGCTTTACCTTCGAGACCAAGAGCACCCCGGCTTCCGTGCTGCTGAAAAAAGCGGCCGGTATTGCTAGCGGCTCCCCGCGTCCGAACACCCAGAAAGTAGGCACCGTTACCCGTGCTCAGCTGGAAGAGATCGCCAAAACCAAGAAGGCTGATCTCACTGCAGCTGACCTGGATGCGGCCGTGCGTAGCATCGCCGGTTCCGCTCGTAGCATGGGCCTGAACGTGGAGGGTGTGTAATGGCTAAGCTGACCAAGCGCCAAAAGGCAATCGCCGAGAAAGTAGAAGCTGGCAAACAGTACGGCTTCGAAGACGCCGCCAAACTGCTGGCTGAGCTGGCGACCTCCAAGTTCAAAGAGTCCGTGGACGTCTCCATCAACCTGGGCGTCGATCCGCGTAAATCCGACCAGGTCGTTCGTGGTGCCACCGTTCTGCCGAACGGCACTGGCAAGAGCGTCCGCGTTGCCGTGTTCACCCAGGGTCCGGCTGCTGAAGCCGCTCTGGCTGCCGGCGCCGAGAAAGTTGGTATGGACGAGCTCGCTGCCGAGATGAAGGCCGGCGACCTGAACTACGACGTAGTTATCGCCTCCCCGGACGCGATGCGTGTCGTGGGTCAGCTGGGCCAGATCCTCGGTCCGCGCGGCCTGATGCCGAACCCGAAGGTCGGTACCGTGACTCCGGACGTGGCTACCGCCGTTAAGAACGCCAAGGCTGGTCAGGTACGTTTCCGTACCGACAAGAACGGCATCATTCACGCTTCCGTCGGCAAGGTCGACTTCGAGCCGATCAAGCTGAAGCAGAACGTTGAAGCTCTGCTGGCTGACCTGAAGCGCCTGAAGCCGTCCACCTCCAAGGGTGTGTACCTGAAGCGCGTGACCCTGAGCACCACCATGGGCCCGGGTCTGCAGATCGATCAGGCTTCCCTCGAAGGCTAAGTGATAAAGGCGCGGCGAATTCGTTCGTCGCGCCAGGTATTGGGGTCCCTGCCTGGCGGGGGCTATCCAAGACCGTAGGCGGTGCAAGCCTCAAACCGGAAAGCGATTTCCGAGCCTACGCAGATGGTGCTCCCGATTCGTTTACCGAATCAGACACCAAAACGCCGTCCGGCTCCGGCTGGACGAAACGGTAACATCCAGGAGTTAGACCCGTGGCAATTAAACTCGAAGACAAGAAGGCCATCGTCGCTGAAGTCAACGAGGCTGCCAAAGCTGGCCTGTCCGCTGTCGTGGCTGATGCCCGTGGCGTGACCGTAGCCGCTATGACCGGACTCCGTAAAGAGGCCCGCGAGGCTGGTGTGTACGTGCGTGTCGTACGTAACACCCTGGCTCGCCGCGCCGTTGCTGGCACTCAGTTCGAAGTGCTCAACGACGTGTTCAAAGGCCCGACCCTGATCGCGTTCTCCAATGAACATCCGGGCGCTGCTGCTCGTATCTTCAAGGATTTCGCCAAGGGTCAGGACAAGTTCGAGATCAAGGCCGCTGCATTCGAGGGCCAGTTCCTCGCAGCCAATCAGATCGACGTACTGGCGACCCTGCCGACCTACAACGAAGCCGTTGCACAGCTGATGAGCGTTATCCAAGGCGCTACCAGCAAGCTGGCTCGTACTCTGGCGGCAATTCGCGACCAGAAAGAAGGCGCTGCTGCCTGATTCAGGCCGCATAACCCTCTTTCAAGCTGAATCTTTCAAAATTCTGATGGCCGCGTAGGCCGTCCACCTATACAGGAATTAGAGTCATGGCTCTGACCAACGAAGACATCATCAACGCCGTATCCGAAATGTCCGTCATGCAGATCGTTGAACTGATCAAGGCGATGGAAGAGAAGTTCGGTGTTACCGCTGCTGCTGCCGTTGCCGCTGGCCCGGCTGCTGCCGCTGCTGTCGTTGAAGAACAAACCGAGTTCAACATCATCCTGACCGAAGCCGGCGATAAGAAAGTGAACGTCATCAAAGTCGTTCGCGAACTGACCGGTCTGGGTCTGAAAGAAGCCAAGGCAGTAGTTGACGGCGCCCCGGGCGTGGTCAAGGAAGGCGCTTCCAAGGAAGAAGCCGAAGCTGCCAAGAAAGCTCTGGAAGAAGCTGGCGCCAAAGTCGAGCTCAAGTAAGCGACGACCTTGCGTCAACAGCCGAAGCGCTTCGCGCAAGGCTGACGGCTGGTGGCTTTTGCCACCGGCCTTTTTCCGTTCTAGGTGGTTGTCTTCGGACGCCACCTTGGACGTGACCCGACCCCTGTTGAGGGGCGGAGCAAACCAAGGGGTTTGCACGATTTTCTGGCTACTCCCGTCGGAGGGGCCAAACAAGCAGGTGACCAAGCTGGGGAACGCTGATGGCTTACTCATATACTGAGAAAAAACGTATCCGCAAAGACTTTAGCAAGTTGCCGGACGTCATGGATGTACCTTACCTCCTGGCCATCCAGCTGGATTCGTATCGCGAATTCCTGCAGGCCGGAGTTAGCAAAGAGCAATTCCGTGACATCGGCCTGCACGCGGCCTTCAAGTCTGTTTTCCCGATCATCAGCTATTCCGGCAACGCTGCTCTGGAATATGTCGGCTATCGCCTGGGCGAGCCGGCGTTCGATGTCAAGGAATGCGTGCTGCGCGGCGTGACCTTCGCCGTGCCGCTGCGGGTAAAAGTCCGTCTGATCATCTTCGACAAAGAGTCGTCGAACAAAGCGATCAAGGACATCAAGGAACAAGAAGTCTACATGGGGGAAATCCCCCTGATGACCGAGAACGGTACCTTCATCATCAACGGTACCGAGCGCGTCATCGTATCCCAGCTGCACCGCTCTCCGGGTGTGTTCTTCGACCACGACCGTGGCAAGACCCACAGCTCGGGCAAGCTGCTGTACTCCGCTCGCATCATTCCCTACCGTGGTTCCTGGCTGGACTTCGAGTTCGATCCGAAGGACTGCGTATTCGTGCGTATCGACCGTCGCCGCAAACTGCCGGCCACCGTCCTGCTGCGCGCGTTGAACTACAGCACTGAAGAAGTGCTGAACGCCTTCTATGCAACCAACGTCTTCCACGTGAAGGGCGAAGGTCTGCACCTGGAACTGGTTCCGCAGCGTCTGCGTGGCGAGATCGCCGTGTTCGACATCAAGGACCAGAACGGCAAGGTGATCGTGGAGCAGGGCCGTCGTATTACCGCCCGCCACATCAACCAGCTGGAGAAGGCTGGCATCAAAGAGCTGGAAGTCCCGATGGACTACGTGCTTGGCCGTACCTCCGCCAAGGCCATCGTGCATCCGGCTACCGGCGAAATCATCGCCGAGTGCAACACCGAGCTGACCACCGACCTGCTGGTGAAGATCGCCAAGGCCCAGGTTGTCCGCATCGAAACCCTGTACACCAACGACATCGACTGCGGTCCGTTCATCTCGGACACCCTGAAGATCGACTCCACCGGCAACCAGCTGGAAGCCCTGGTCGAGATCTACCGCATGATGCGTCCTGGCGAGCCGCCGACCAAGGAAGCTGCCGAAACCCTGTTCAACAACCTGTTCTTCAGCGCCGAGCGTTACGACCTGTCCGCCGTGGGCCGCATGAAGTTCAACCGTCGTATCGGTCGCACCGAGATCGAAGGTTCGGGCGTGCTGAGCAAGGAAGACATCGTTGACGTACTGAAGACCCTGGTCGACATCCGTAACGGCAAGGGCATCGTCGACGACATCGACCACCTGGGTAACCGTCGCGTGCGTTGCGTCGGCGAGATGGCCGAGAACCAGTTCCGTGTTGGCCTGGTGCGCGTCGAGCGCGCGGTCAAGGAACGTCTGTCGATGGCCGAAAGCGAAGGCCTGATGCCGCAAGACCTGATCAACGCCAAGCCGGTGGCTGCTGCGATCAAGGAATTCTTCGGCTCCAGCCAGCTGTCCCAGTTCATGGACCAGAACAACCCGCTCTCCGAAATCACCCACAAGCGCCGCGTTTCCGCACTCGGCCCAGGTGGTCTGACTCGTGAGCGCGCGGGCTTCGAGGTTCGTGACGTACACCCGACCCACTACGGCCGTGTGTGCCCGATCGAAACCCCTGAAGGTCCGAACATCGGTCTGATCAACTCCCTGGCGACCTACGCTCGCACCAACCAGTACGGCTTCCTGGAAAGCCCGTACCGCGTTGTGAAGGGTACTCAGGTCACCGACGAGATCGTCTTCCTCTCCGCCATCGAAGAGGCCGACCACGTCATCGCTCAGGCATCGGCAACGATGAACGAGCAGGGTCAACTGATCGACGAGCTGGTAGCCGTACGTCACCTGAATGAATTCACCGTGAAGGCGCCGGAAGACGTGACCCTGATGGACGTCTCTCCGAAGCAGGTTGTTTCCGTTGCTGCCTCGCTGATTCCGTTCCTCGAACACGACGACGCCAACCGTGCACTCATGGGCTCGAACATGCAGCGTCAGGCCGTGCCGACCCTGCGTGCCGACAAGCCGCTGGTAGGTACCGGCATGGAGCGCAACGTTGCGCGCGACTCCGGTGTCTGCGTCGTAGCCCGTCGTGGCGGCGTGATCGACTCGGTCGATGCCAGCCGTATCGTGGTTCGTGTCAACGATGACGAAGTCGAGACTGGCGAAGCCGGCGTCGACATCTACAACCTGACCAAATACACCCGTTCCAACCAGAACACCTGCATCAACCAGCGTCCGCTGGTGCAGAAGGGTGATGTGGTCGCTCGCGCCGACATCCTCGCCGATGGTCCGTCCACCGACATGGGTGAACTCGCTCTGGGTCAGAACATGCGCGTCGCGTTCATGCCCTGGAACGGTTTCAACTTCGAGGACTCCATCTGCCTGTCCGAGCGTGTGGTGCAGGAAGATCGCTTCACCACCATCCACATCCAGGAACTGACCTGTGTGGCGCGTGACACCAAACTCGGCCCAGAAGAGATCACCGCGGACATCCCCAACGTGGGCGAAGCTGCGCTGAACAAACTGGACGAAGCCGGTATCGTCTACGTCGGTGCTGAAGTGCAGGCTGGCGACATCCTGGTCGGCAAGGTCACTCCGAAAGGCGAGACCCAGCTGACTCCGGAAGAGAAGCTGCTGCGCGCGATCTTCGGTGAGAAAGCGTCCGACGTTAAGGATACTTCCCTGCGCGTGCCGACTGGCACCAAGGGCACCGTAATCGACGTCCAGGTCTTCACTCGTGACGGCGTCGAGCGTGACTCCCGCGCGCTGTCCATCGAGAAGATGCAGCTCGACGAGATCCGCAAGGACCTGAACGAAGAGTTCCGTATCGTCGAAGGCGCTACCTTCGAGCGTCTGCGTTCCGCGCTGGTCGGCCAGGTTGCCGAAGGCGGCGCCGGCGTGAAGAAAGGCACCGAGATCACCGACGAGTACCTCGACGGCCTCGAGCGCGGCCAGTGGTTCAAGCTGCGCATGGCTGAAGACGCACTGAACGAGCAGCTGGAAAAGGCTCAGGCCTACCTGTCCGACCGTCGCCAGATGCTGGATGACAAGTTCGAAGACAAGAAGCGCAAGCTGCAGCAGGGCGACGACCTGGCTCCGGGTGTGCTGAAGATCGTCAAGGTCTACCTGGCCATCAAGCGTCGCATCCAGCCGGGCGACAAGATGGCGGGCCGTCACGGTAACAAGGGTGTGGTCTCCGTGATCATGCCGGTCGAAGACATGCCCCACGATGCCAATGGCACTCCGGTGGACATCGTCCTCAACCCGCTGGGCGTACCGTCTCGTATGAACGTCGGCCAGATCCTCGAAACCCACCTGGGCCTCGCTGCCAAGGGTCTGGGCGAGAAGATCAACCGCATGATGGAAGAGCAGCGCAAGATCGCTGAGCTGCGCGAGTTCCTCCATGAGATCTACAACGAGATCGGTGGTCGTCAGGAAAGCCTGAACGAGCTGAGCGACCAGGAAATCCTGGACCTGGCGAAGAACCTGAAGGGCGGCGTTCCCATGGCCACCCCGGTGTTCGACGGTGCCAAGGAAAGCGAGATCAAGGCCATGCTGAAGCTCGCCGACCTGCCGGAAAGCGGTCAGATGCGCCTGTTCGACGGCCGTACCGGCAATCAGTTCGAGCGTCCGACCACCGTCGGCTACATGTACATGCTCAAGCTGAACCACCTGGTCGACGACAAGATGCACGCACGTTCCACCGGTTCTTACAGCCTGGTTACCCAGCAGCCGCTGGGTGGTAAGGCGCAGTTCGGTGGCCAGCGTTTCGGGGAGATGGAGGTCTGGGCGCTGGAAGCCTACGGTGCCGCCTACACCCTGCAGGAAATGCTGACCGTGAAGTCGGACGACGTGAACGGCCGGACCAAGATGTACAAAAACATCGTGGACGGCGATCACCGCATGGAGGCCGGCATGCCCGAGTCCTTCAACGTGTTGATCAAAGAGATCCGCTCGCTCGGCATCGACATCGAACTGGAAACCGAATAACACGCGACGCCCAAAACGCTACGGCTGGTCAAGGCCGGTCGTAGCGGGTCCGTGAGGAGGAAAGGCCTTGAAAGACTTGCTGAATCTGTTGAAAAACCAGGGTCAAATCGAAGAGTTCGATGCCATCCGTATTGGTCTGGCCTCGCCCGAGATGATCCGTTCCTGGTCCTTCGGTGAAGTGAAAAAGCCGGAGACCATCAACTACCGTACCTTCAAGCCGGAGCGCGATGGCCTGTTCTGCGCCAAGATCTTCGGCCCGGTGAAGGACTACGAGTGCCTGTGCGGTAAGTACAAGCGCCTCAAGCATCGCGGTGTGATCTGCGAGAAGTGCGGTGTAGAAGTCGCCCTGGCCAAGGTGCGCCGTGAGCGCATGGGTCACATCGAGCTGGCTTCGCCCGTAGCCCACATCTGGTTCCTGAAGTCCCTGCCGTCCCGTATCGGCCTGCTGCTGGACATGACCCTGCGTGACATCGAACGCGTGCTCTATTTCGAGAGCTACGTGGTGATCGATCCGGGCATGACCACCCTGGAGAAAGGCCAGCTGCTGAACGACGAGCAGTACTTCGAAGCTCTCGAAGAGTTCGGTGATGACTTCGACGCCCGCATGGGTGCCGAGGCCGTTCGCGAACTGCTCAACGCCATCGACCTGGATCATGAGATCGGCCGCCTGCGCGAAGAAATTCCGCAGACCAATTCCGAGACCAAGATCAAGAAGCTGTCCAAGCGCCTGAAGCTGATGGAAGCCTTCAAGGACTCCGGCAACCATCCCGAGTGGATGGTGCTGACCGTCCTGCCGGTGCTGCCGCCGGACCTGCGTCCGCTGGTTCCGCTGGATGGCGGTCGCTTCGCGACCTCCGACCTGAACGACCTGTATCGTCGGGTGATCAACCGTAACAACCGTCTGAAGCGCCTGCTCGACCTGGCTGCTCCGGACATCATCGTGCGCAACGAAAAGCGCATGCTGCAGGAAGCAGTCGACGCCCTGCTGGACAACGGCCGCCGTGGCCGTGCCATCACCGGCTCGAACAAGCGCCCGCTGAAGTCCCTGGCCGACATGATCAAGGGCAAGCAAGGTCGCTTCCGTCAGAACCTGCTCGGTAAGCGCGTGGACTACTCCGGTCGTTCGGTAATTACCGTAGGTCCGACCCTGCGCCTGCACCAGTGCGGTCTGCCCAAGAAGATGGCCCTCGAGCTGTTCAAGCCGTTCATCTTCGGCAAGCTGGAAGCCCGCGGCATGGCCACCACCATCAAGGCGGCCAAGAAGATGGTCGAGCGCGAACTGCCCGAGGTCTGGGACGTTCTCGCCGAAGTCATCCGCGAACACCCCGTCCTGCTGAACCGTGCGCCGACCCTGCACCGTCTGGGCATCCAGGCGTTCGAGCCGGTCCTCATCGAAGGCAAGGCCATCCAGCTGCACCCGCTGGTCTGCGCCGCGTACAACGCCGACTTCGACGGTGACCAGATGGCCGTTCACGTTCCGCTGACCCTCGAGGCCCAGCTGGAAGCGCGCGCGCTGATGATGTCCACCAACAACATCCTCTCGCCCGCCAACGGCGAGCCGATCATCGTTCCGTCGCAGGACGTGGTTCTGGGTCTGTACTACATGACCCGTGAAGCCGTTAATGCCAAGGGCGAAGGTCGCGTGTTCGCGGACCTGCAGGAAGTCGACCGCGTATTCCGCGCCGGTGAAGCGTCCCTGCACGCCCGCGTGAAAGTGCGCATCAACGAGACCGTGAAGGACAAGGACGGCTCCATCACCAAGAACACCCGCATCGTCGACACCACTGTCGGCCGTGCGCTGCTGTTCCAGGTGGTCCCGGCCGGCCTGTCGTACGACGTCGTCAACCAGCCGATGAAGAAGAAGGCGATCTCCAAGCTGATCAACCAGTGCTATCGCGTGGTAGGTCTGAAGGACACTGTCATCTTCGCTGACCAGCTGATGTACACCGGCTTCGCCTACTCCACCATTTCCGGTGTTTCCATCGGTGTGAACGACTTCGTCATCCCCGATGAGAAGGCTCGCATCATCGATGCCGCTACCGAGGAAGTGAAGGAAATCGAATCCCAGTACGCCTCCGGCCTGGTAACCCAGGGCGAGAAGTACAACAAGGTGATCGACCTCTGGTCCAAGGCCAACGACGAAGTGTCCAAGGCGATGATGGCCAACCTCTCGAAAGAGAAGGTTGTCGATCGCGAGGGCAAGGAAGTCGACCAGGAGTCCTTCAACTCCATGTACATGATGGCGGACTCCGGTGCGCGGGGTTCCGCGGCCCAGATCCGTCAGCTGGCCGGTATGCGTGGCCTGATGGCCAAGCCGGACGGCTCCATCATTGAAACCCCGATCACCGCGAACTTCCGTGAAGGCCTGAACGTACTCCAGTACTTCATCTCCACTCACGGTGCTCGTAAAGGTCTGGCGGATACCGCACTGAAGACCGCGAACTCCGGTTACCTGACTCGTCGTCTGGTCGACGTCGCCCAGGACCTGGTAGTGACCGAGGTTGACTGCGGCACCGAGCACGGTCTGCTGATGACCCCGCACATCGAAGGCGGCGACGTCGTCGAGCCTCTGGGTGAGCGCGTACTGGGCCGTGTCATTGCCCGTGACGTGTTCAAGCCGGGCTCCGATGAAGTCATCGTGCCGGCCGGTACTCTGGTCGATGAGCAGTGGGTTGAATTCATCGAGCGCATGAGCGTCGACGAAGTGATCGTGCGTTCCCCGATCAGCTGCGAAACCCGCTACGGCATCTGCGCCAAGTGCTACGGTCGTGACCTGGCGCGTGGCCACCAGGTGAACATCGGTGAAGCGGTCGGCGTAATCGCCGCCCAGTCCATCG
Organism: Pseudomonas sp. BN414; assembly: GCF_029871275.1. Classification (NCBI taxonomy): domain Bacteria; kingdom Pseudomonadati; phylum Pseudomonadota; class Gammaproteobacteria; order Pseudomonadales; family Pseudomonadaceae; genus Pseudomonas; species Pseudomonas sp. BN414. Next base: position 5,931 of record NZ_SSOL01000037.1, on the reverse strand, counting down.
GTGAGCCGGGTACCCAGCTGACCATGCGTACCTTCCACATCGGTGGTGCGGCCAGCCGTACTTCCGCAGCCGACAACGTCCAGGTTAAGAATGGCGGTACCATCCGCCTGCACAACCTGAAGCACGTCGAGAACCTCAACGGCCATCTGGTTGCCGTATCCCGTTCCGGCGAGCTGGCTGTGGCCGACGACTTCGGTCGCGAGCGCGAGCGTTACAAGCTGCCGTATGGTGCTGTGATCTCCGTCAAGGAAGGCGACAAGGTTGATCCGGGCGCCATCGTTGCCAAGTGGGACCCGCACACCCACCCGATCGTGACCGAAATGAAGGGTACCGTTACCTTCGTCGGCATGGAGGAGGGCATCACCATCAAACGCCAGACCGACGAACTGACCGGTCTGACCAACATCGAGGTTCTGGATCCGAAGGATCGTCCGGCTGCTGGCAAGGACATTCGTCCGGCCGTGAAGCTGGTCGACGCCAATGGCAAGGAGCTGCTGCTGCCGGGTACCGACGTTCCCGCCCAGTACTTCCTGCCGGCGAACGCCCTGGTTGGCGTGGCCGACGGTTCGCAAGTGGGCGTGGGTGACGTTATCGCCCGTATCCCGCAGGAAACCTCGAAGACCCGCGACATCACCGGTGGTCTGCCTCGCGTTGCCGACCTGTTCGAAGCTCGTCGTCCGAAAGAGCCTTCGATCCTGGCGGAAATCAGCGGCACCATCTCCTTCGGCAAGGAGACCAAAGGCAAGCGCCGTCTGGTCATCACTCCGAACGATGGCACCGATCCGTACGAGGAGCTGATTCCGAAGTGGCGTCACCTGAACGTGTTCGAAGGCGAACAGGTGAACCGCGGCGAAGTTATCTCCGACGGCCCGAGCAACCCGCACGACATCCTGCGCCTGCTGGGTGTCAGCGCGCTGGCCAAGTACATCGTCAACGAGATCCAGGACGTGTACCGCCTGCAGGGCGTGAAGATCAACGATAAGCACATCGAAACCATCCTGCGTCAGATGCTGCGCAAGGTCGAGATTGCCGAGTCGGGTGATTCCAGCTTCATCAAGGGCGACCAGATGGAACTGACCCAGGTACTGGAAGAGAACGAGCGTCTGGCGACCGAAGACCGCTTCATCGCCAAGTTCGAACGCGTCCTGCTGGGTATCACCAAGGCCTCGCTGTCCACCGAGTCGTTCATCTCTGCGGCGTCCTTCCAGGAAACCACCCGCGTCCTCACCGAGGCGGCGGTTACCGGCAAGCGCGACTACCTGCGCGGCCTGAAGGAAAACGTTGTTGTGGGTCGACTGATCCCGGCTGGTACCGGTCTGGCCTACCACAGCGAGCGCAAGCGTCAGCGTGAAGCCGGCAAGCCGGTCCGCGTGAGCGCGAGCGAAGTGGAAGCAGCGCTGACCGAAGCGCTGAACTCCAGCAGCAACTAAGTGTGATGCCCCCCGGCGGCCTTGGTCGTCGGGGGGTATTGCCTTGACGGGGACATTGAGTCTCTTTAGACTCATGCACCCCTAAATTTGGCAGGGCGCTATGCCCTGTCATTTTGCTTTCTTTGTAAGGCAATAGCGTCGAAAGACAACAGTGGAGCAATTAGATGGCAACTATTAACCAGCTGGTGCGTAAGCCGCGCAGCCGTATCGTCGAGAAATCCGACGTACCTGCGCTGCAAAACTGCCCGCAGCGTCGCGGCGTTTGCACCCGCGTTTACACCACTACGCCGAAGAAGCCGAACTCCGCACTCCGTAAGGTTTGCCGTGTTCGCCTGACCAACGGCTACGAAGTGACTTCGTACATCGGTGGTGAAGGTCACAACCTGCAAGAGCACAGCGTAGTGCTGATCCGTGGCGGTCGTGTAAAAGACCTTCCGGGTGTGCGTTACCACACCGTGCGCGGTTCGCTGGATACCACCGGCGTTAAAGACCGTAAGCAGGGTCGTTCCAAGTACGGTACCAAGCGTCCGAAGTAATTCGGTGCTGATCAATTTTCATATTCATTGAGTCGATAAGAGTAAGGTCGGGCGTAACCGAATGGTTATGGTCCCGGGCTAACCTGAAGACCGTTTGAGGGCTTATCAATGCCAAGACGTCGTGTAGCAGCCAAGCGTGAGATTCTGGACGATCCGAAATACGGAAGCCTGATTCTCGCCAAGTTCATGAACCACGTGATGGAAAGCGGCAAGAAGGCCGTAGCCGAGCGCATCGTTTACGGTGCCCTGGATACCGTCAAATCCCGCAAGAACAGCGATCCCCTGGAAATCTTCGAGAAAGCTCTCGACGCCATCGCTCCGCTGGTCGAAGTAAAGTCCCGCCGTGTAGGCGGTGCCACTTACCAGGTTCCGGTCGAAGTTCGTCCGTCCCGTCGTAATGCTCTGGCCATGCGTTGGCTGGTTGAGTCCGCGCGCAAGCGTGGCGAGAAGTCCATGGCCCTGCGCCTGGCAGGCGAGCTGCTGGATGCCTTCGATGGCAAAGGCGCTGCTGTCAAGAAGCGTGAAGACGTGCACCGTATGGCTGAGGCCAACAAAGCGTTCTCGCACTACCGCTTCTAATTACGGCATCCATTCTTTTGCGAGGGCTTTATGGCTCGTAATACAGCAATTAACCGCTATCGCAACATCGGCATCTGCGCCCACGTTGACGCGGGCAAGACCACCACGACTGAGCGCATCCTGTTCTACACAGGCCTGAGCCACAAGATGGGTGAAGTTCACGATGGCGCTGCTACCACCGACTGGATGGTGCAGGAGCAGGAGCGTGGTATTACCATTACCTCTGCTGCCATCACCACCTTCTGGGAAGGTTCGCGTGGTCAGTACGACAAGTACCGCGTAAACGTCATCGACACCCCCGGCCACGTAGACTTCACCATTGAGGTGGAGCGTTCTCTGCGCGTGCTGGATGGTGCTGTCGTTGTGTTCTGCGGGACTTCCGGTGTTGAGCCTCAGTCCGAAACCGTATGGCGTCAAGCCAACAAGTACGGCGTTCCGCGTATCGTCTACGTGAACAAGATGGACCGCGCTGGCGCCAACTTCCTGCGCGTGGTCGGCCAGATCAAGAACCGCCTGGGTCACACCCCGGTTCCGGTTCAGTTGGCCATCGGTGCTGAGGACGAGTTCCAGGGTCAGGTCGATCTGCTGAAGATGAAGGCCATCTACTGGAACGAAGACGACAAGGGCACTTCCTATCGCGAGGAAGAAATTCCTGCGGATATGGTTGAGCTGGCCGCCGAGTGGCGCAACAACATGGTCGAGGCTGCTGCCGAAGCCAACGAAGAGCTGATGAACAAGTACCTGGAAGAGGGTGAGCTGTCGATCGAAGAGATCAAGGCTGGCCTGCGTCTGCGTACCATCGCCTGCGAAATCGTACCGGCTGTCTGCGGCTCCTCGTTCAAGAACAAGGGCGTGCCCCTGGTTCTCGACGCTGTCATCGACTTCCTGCCTGCTCCGACCGAGATCCCTGCTATCCAGGGTATCCACCCGGATCACATTGACGCCGGCGACGACGCTCCGAAAGACGAGCGTCCGGCTGACGACAATGCTCCGTTCTCGGCTCTGGCATTCAAGATCGCTACTGACCCGTTCGTAGGTACTCTGACCTTCGTTCGCGTCTACTCCGGCGTTCTGGAGTCTGGTAACTCCGTTATCAACTCCGTGAAAGGCAAGAAAGAGCGCGTTGGTCGTATGGTGCAGATGCACGCCAACCAGCGTGACGAGATCAAAGAAGTACGCGCTGGCGACATCGCTGCTCTGATCGGCATGAAGGACGTCACTACCGGTGACACCCTGTGCGACATCGAGAAGCCGATCATCCTCGAGCGTATGGACTTCCCGGAGCCGGTAATCTCGGTAGCTGTTGAGCCGAAGACCAAGGCTGACCAGGAGAAGATGGGTATTGCCCTCGGCAAGCTGGCCCAGGAAGACCCGTCGTTCCGTGTCAAGACCGACGAAGAAACCGGCCAGACCATCATTTCTGGCATGGGTGAGCTGCACCTGGACATCCTCGTCGACCGCATGAAGCGCGAGTTCGGCGTTGAGGCCAACATCGGCAAGCCGCAGGTTTCCTACCGCGAAACCATCTCCAAGGACAATGTCGAGATCGAAGGCAAGTTCGTTCGTCAGTCCGGTGGTCGTGGTCAGTTCGGTCACTGCTGGATCCGCTTCTCCTCCGCTGACGTGGATGAGAAAGGCAACATCGCCGAAGGTCTGGTGTTCACCAACGAAGTCGTGGGTGGCGTGATTCCGAAGGAATACATCCCGGCGATCCAGAAGGGCATCGAAGAGCAGATGAAGAACGGCGTTGTTGCCGGCTACCCGCTCATCGGCCTGAAGGCTTCCGTGTTCGATGGTTCCTACCACGACGTCGACTCCAACGAGATGGCGTTCAAGATCGCTGCCTCCATGGCGACCAAGCAGCTGGCCCAGAAGGGCGGCGGTAAAGTGCTTGAGCCGATCATGAAGGTAGAGGTGGTGACCCCCGAGGACTACATGGGTGACGTGATGGGTGACCTGAACCGTCGCCGTGGCCTGATTCAGGGGATGGAAGACAGCGTTTCCGGTAAGGTAATTCGTGCCGAGGTTCCGCTGGGCGAGATGTTCGGTTATGCGACCGACGTGCGTTCCATGTCCCAGGGTCGCGCGAGCTACTCCATGGAATTCTCCAAATACGCCGAAGCTCCGTCGAACGTCGTCGAAGCACTGGTTAAAAAACAAGGTTGATTCAGCCCTTTAAGTAAGAGGTTTACTGTCGTGGCTAAAGAAAAATTTGAACGTAACAAACCGCACGTCAACGTTGGCACCATCGGTCACGTTGACCATGGCAAGACCACTCTGACTGCTGCTCTGACCAAGGTCTGCTCCGAGACCTGGGGTGGTTCCGCTCGTGCGTTCGACCAGATCGACAACGCGCCGGAAGAGAAGGCTCGCGGTATCACCATCAACACCTCCCACGTTGAGTACGATTCCGCTGTTCGTCACTACGCTCACGTTGACTGCCCCGGTCACGCTGACTACGTGAAGAACATGATCACCGGTGCTGCGCAGATGGACGGCGCGATCCTGGTTTGCTCGGCTGCTGACGGCCCCATGCCGCAGACCCGCGAGCACATCCTGCTGTCCCGTCAGGTAGGCGTTCCTTACATCGTCGTGTTCCTGAACAAGGCCGACATGGTTGACGACGCCGAGCTGCTGGAACTGGTCGAAATGGAAGTTCGCGACCTGCTGAACACCTACGACTTCCCGGGCGACGACACTCCGATCATCATCGGTTCCGCTCTGATGGCCCTGGAAGGCAAGGACGACAACGAAATCGGCGTTTCCGCCGTTCGTAAGCTGGTTGAGACCCTGGACTCCTACATTCCGGAGCCGGTGCGTGCCATCGATCAGCCGTTCCTGCTGCCGATCGAAGACGTGTTCTCCATTTCCGGTCGCGGCACCGTGGTAACCGGTCGTGTTGAGCGTGGCATCGTCAAGGTTCAGGAAGAAGTCGAGATCGTCGGCATTCGTCCGACCACCAAGACCACCTGCACCGGCGTTGAAATGTTCCGCAAGCTGCTCGACGAAGGTCGTGCCGGTGAGAACGTTGGCGTCCTGCTGCGCGGCACCAAGCGTGACGACGTAGAGCGTGGTCAGGTTCTGGCCAAGCCGGGCACCATCAAGCCGCACACCAAGTTCGAGTGCGAAGTGTACGTGCTGTCCAAAGAAGAAGGTGGTCGTCACACCCCGTTCTTCAAGGGCTACCGTCCGCAGTTCTACTTCCGTACCACTGACGTGACCGGTAACTGCGAACTGCCGGAAGGCGTTGAGATGGTAATGCCGGGCGACAACATCAAGATGGTTGTCACCCTGATCGCTCCGATCGCCATGGAAGATGGCCTGCGCTTCGCGATCCGCGAAGGCGGCCGTACCGTTGGTGCCGGCGTTGTAGCCAAGATCATCGA
>NZ_SSOL01000036.1:0-21283 GCF_029871275.1 Pseudomonas sp. BN414 | reverse complement strand
CGCAATGAAGTTTCATTTGATGCAAACAGGTGTGATCGGTCGTCGTTATGAGCTGGAAGCGGGTATGGCTGGGCAGCGTCCTGAGTTGTATCAGCGCTTTCTATCCGAAGTGCGTGATTACGTTCGTCTGGCGGATGAGCTTGGTTATGCAGGCTATTGCCAGCCTGAGCATCACCTGCAGATCGAAGGTTTTGAGATCAACAACCATCCCGGCATGTTCAGTCTCTATGTGGGCCTGCATTCCAAGCGGATGAAGGCCGGCATCATGGGGTACACCCTGCCGACCCATAACCCGGTGCGTATCGCTGAAGAAATCGCCACCCTTGACCACATGCTCCAAGGGCGCCTGATGGTTGGTTTCACCCGTGGCTACCATGCGCGCTGGGTCGACTCCTATGCTGCGCGTCCGGGTGTCAGCGCCACTACGCCGGACAACGCCAAGGCCCGCGACGAGCAAGATGCGCTGAACCGCGAAGTCTTCGAGGAATCGCTGCAGGTCATCAAGAAGGCCTGGGCCAACGACGTGTTCAGCCACAAGGGCAAACACTGGGAGTTTCCGCCAAATGGCGGCTCTGCCGGTCACCCGGCCTATGCCAGCATGGGCAAGGGCATGGATGCAGATGGCATCGTGCGCCAGATCGGCATTGCGCCGAAGTGCTACCAGAGTCCCCACCCGAAAATTTACGGCGGCTTTGCCGGCAGCATGCGCACCGTCGACATGTGGGCCCGGGAAGGCGGCAAGCCAATCGTGCTGGCTTCCGACCTGGACTTCTGTGATGCCCTGTGGACCCGCTATGCCGATACCGCACGCCAGCACGAGCGGGAGGTTGCCCGTGAGGATGTTGCTGCCTGGGGTGGTTTCCTGATGCTGACCGATGACAAGGACAAGGCCAAGCAGTTGATGGCCGAGCACAAGTGGTTCTGGGACAAGTGGTTCATCCCGTTCGGCCAGAAAATGCCGAACGTGCTGATCGGCTCGGCTGACGAGATCGCCGATCAGATCGGCCGCGCCCACGACCGCCTGGGCTTCAACGAGCTGTTCCTGATGTTCGGTCAGGGTCACCTGGACCCGGAGCAGAACAACGAGGAACTGGAAAAGTTTGCCAGCCTGGTGGCTCCTCGCTTCGCGACCAAGGATGCCGAAGGCACGCTGGTTTAACACTGGCCAGTGCACAGTTGAAGCGGGTCGGAACTAGTCCTACCTGCTTCGATTGTGACGACCTGATCAGCCCGAGATGCCGTGAAGGTATTAAGGGTGAACGCAACGCGAATTTATCTGGAGTTGCATCATGAGTGACGTCACCACAGAGAACGTACGAGACGCGATCGATCCGCAATGGTTCAGAACCGTTCTGGGCCAATATCCCACCGGCGTATGTGCCATTACTGCGATGGATCAGGACGGTAGGGTGTCGGGTATGGCAGTTGGGTCGTTCACCTCGGTATCGCTTAATCCTCCTTTGGTGGCGTTTCTGCCCGATCGCAGTTCCACCAGTTGGCCGAAGATTGAGTGTGCCGGTAAGTTCTGCGTCAATGTGCTAAGTAATCAGCAACTGGGTGTCTGTAAGCGCTTTGCTTCCAAAGCGGAAGATAAATTTGCCGGGCTGGAATACGAGCTATCAAACAATGGCTCCCCAGTGCTTGCGGGCGTGGTGGCCTGGATCGATTGTGACTTACATTCCGTTCAGGAAGCAGGTGATCACTATATCGTCATTGGTGCAGTTCGTGAGTTGCAAATCGAGTCCCAAGATTCTGCTCTGCTTTTCTACCGTGGCGGATATGGTGGTTTTGCATCTCTGTAAATTGAAACTAGCAAGTTGCTGCATGTCGGTTATGCGCAAGGCTCGGCCGAACCTTGGCAAGATTGCGCGAAACTCGTTTGCGCCGCGTAATCTAGGTGCGAGTAATGTTTACCGGAATTATTGAAGCGGTTGGTTTGATAGGCTTGATCGAGCCATGCAATGGTGATCTGAGGGTCTTCGTTCAGACTGGGACGATGGATTTGAGTGGTATGGCGCTAGGGGAAAGTGTCGCGGTCAACGGTATCTGTCTGACAGTCGTCAGTTTGCTGCAGGATGGTTTCTGGGCTGATGTCAGCCAGGAAACGCTTAGCCGCAGCAGTCTGGCGGGGCTGCGACACGGCGATCGTGTCAATCTGGAAAAAGCGCTTAGGGCGGACTCGCGGTTGGGCGGTCATTTGGTCAGTGGACATGTCGACGGGCTCGGCAAGGTGGTTTCGCTGTCACGTGACGCGCGCTCATGGCTGATTCGCATCCAGGCGCCTGCAGCGCTCACCCACTATATAGCGGAAAAAGGCTCGATTACCGTAGATGGTGTCAGTTTGACGGTCAACGCGGTGGCAGGCGACTGCTTTGATCTGAATATAGTGCCGCACACCATGCAAATGACTATCATGTCCAGCTACCAAATCGGCCAGCAGGTCAACCTCGAAGTTGACCTGCTTGCACGGTATCTAGAACGCCTTCTGGCCGGTCGTCAGCATGAAAGACCGGGCGGAGAGGGTGGGCCCCCCTTGGAACTTTGCAAGTGTTTGTAAATGCGGGCTGAATCAGGCAACTCATGATGCGCCGGCAGTGTGAAATTCTGCCCAGCAATTGATCAACGTTGTTGTTGACTTTTGTCGATCGCGGTACCATCTTTTGGTATTTAAACGGTGCCGAGCACATAATTAACAGCGTGCAGAAGGCTGCCAGAGTAACAACTGCCTTCTGTCCGTAGTGGAGGACGCTCAATGACAAAAACAACAGAATGGTTTGAGGTTTCCCCAATAGGCGACCTCATCGTACGAGGGGCGCATTTGCAGCCAGCACGGGATGCGGTCGTTTTCCCTGAGGAAAGGCGCACCTACCGGCAGTTGTGTGACAACGCCATACAGGTGGCCCGAGGTCTTATAGCTCTCGGAGTTCGTCCTGGTCAGCATGTTGGGCTGATGTCCGCCAACAGCCCTGAATTCATTGAAGGTTTTCTCGGCGCGGTGATGCTCGGTTGTGTAGCGGTGCCGATCAATGCCCGGCACAAGGCCAGCGAGATTGGCTACATCATCGAAAACGCCAACCTTGTCGCTTTGCTGACTACTGCCGACGACAGCGAGTACACCAATTTCACCGCGCTGTTCTGCGATGCATTGCCCTCATTATCTAAGGCTGAGAACCCGGCAGCCCTGGTCCTGCCAGAAGTACCCTGCCTGCGTAGTACCGTGTTGCTCAAGGGCGAGTGCCGTAAGGGGTTTGTCGGGCGTTCGGAATTCGATCGTTTGGCACAGAGCATCAATGCGAACCAAGTGCATGAGGCTCGCTTGCGCGTGCGTATTCGCGATCTGGCACTGTTGGTCTACACCTCTGGCACAACGGCCAACCCCAAGGGCTGCATGCTGACCCATGAAGCCATTGTACGCGGCTCGGTGCAGCGTGCCCGTTCACGGTTTGCCACAGACGAACACCATGTTGCCTGGAACCCAGGTCCGCTGTTCCACATTGCAGCGATCGCTCCCTTCCTCGGCGTGATTGGAACCCTTGGCACGTACCTAACCGATACCTTTTTTGAGCCCGGGCGAGCCATTGCCTTGATGGAAAGGGAAGGGGTGAGCATGGCTTGGCCTTGGTTCCCCGCCATCGTACAGGGCCTGCTCGATCACCCTGATTTTGATGCCGGCAAACTGAGGTCGCTGCGCAAGATTATGCTGATCGGCCCTCCTGCTCTGGTCAAAACGGTTCAGAAGACCTTTCCGGACGCTGAGCTTTTCCAAGCCTGCGGCATGACCGAGACTGCCGGTATCTTTGCTCTGACCGACGCCGACGAAACGGCAGAACAGCGCGCCAACACTCAGGGGCGTCCTGCGGTTGGAATGGAGGTACGCGTTGCCAGTCTTGATGGAAAAGGCGATGCCGCACCTGGCGAAGTAGGTGAAATTCTGGTGCGCGGCTTCTGCGTAATGGAAGGCTACTATCGCGACCCAGTGAAGACCGCTGACACCTTGGACAAAGATAGGTGGTTGCATACCGGCGACCTCTATTTGCGCACCGAGGACGGCAGCCTGGTATTCAACGGTCGCCTCAAGGATATGCTCAAGGTCGGCGGTGAAAACGTCGCAGCTATCGAGATCGAATCTTACCTCTGTGAGCATCCCTGCGTGGCCATTGCGGAAGTGGTTGGCAAGCCTGATCCGCGCCTGGACGAAGTGCCGGTGGCCTTCGTCGAGCTTAAGCCGGGCAAGACTGTCGAAGCTGAAGAGCTGATCGCCTTCTGTAAAGGAAATATCGCTAACTACAAGATCCCTCGGGCTGTGCATTTTGTTGAGCCGGGTAACTGGCCTATGTCAGCAACTAAGGTTAACAAGCGTGCGCTGCGCAGCATGCTGACCGACTAGGCCGCAGCGTAGCGACGGACGCTGTTGCAACCCGGTCATAGCAGAACCGAACGGAGTATCCGGATATGGAGCAGAGTAGCGAATGTTGACACTCGAAGAGATCGGTACCTATGTAGAGGACTTTCTCGAGTCCCAGGTGGACGGCGAGCCACTATCCGATCGGGACGCCGCGCTAATTGGCCTTGCGGTCCGAATCTCGCCTTCGGCCCTGGATATGCAGGGGACGCAAGACTATGTGCGGCGGGCATTGGATGCCGGTGCGAGCGCGGCACAGGTGCATGAAGTACTGGTGCTGGTCTCTGGCCTAGGAGTGCACACCCTTATGGTGGGCTCGTCTACTGTGGCCGCGGTTCTGCGTGAGCGGGGCGACCTGTCCATCAGCGCGCCGCTGGATAGCCTGCGCCAGCAGCTTTGGGATCAGTATGTTGGTGATGATCCGTTCTGGGGCAGCATGGAGCAGCAGGTACCCGGTTTTCTGGACGCGCTGCTCCGTCAGTCGCCCGAGGCCTTTGAGGCATTCTTCAAATACTGCGCTGTGCCCTGGAAAACCGCGGCACTGCGTGCGTACCTCAAGGAGCTGATTTCCTTGGCGGTGGATGCCGCACCATCTCATCGCTTCATGCCGGGGCTGCGCCTGCATCTGGCCAATGCAGTGCAGTTGGGCGTTGGGCGCAAAGCTATTCTGCAAGCTCTGGCGATTGCCGCGGATGCCCCGCTGCACCGAGGGATCGCATAAGTCTCTGTTAGGAACGGCGGAAGAGGGTCGCAGGTGCGCAGCGATAATAAAGCCCAGATACTGACTTCTGACGCTGGTTTCTGGTAGTAGATCGAAGCACAGGGAAGTGATCGCCGGACCTGAACCGCCATCTGTCAGTTCCCTACGCGGAAGAGGGCGAGGTCATGTCATTTGCGCCGTCAACGCCCGTTCCACGCACATTTGCGCCGTTCTGGGAGGGGATATTCAGCCTGCCGCGTACCATGTACCTCTTTAGGGCGATGCGGTGCAATGCTTGTTGGGGATCGAGCTGGGCAGAGCATGCCTGATTGCCTTTTGATGAGCTGGTGCACAGGCCCATGAATTGATGAGCCTTATCAGGATTACCGAACAGGGTGTTATTCGGCGAGATTGCTTTCAATTTCGATGAGCTTTACTGGTCAGCAGCAGCCATTGGGAGCTGACTGCCATAACCACTGTGGAGTGCAAGCACGGCCGGAGTTATTCCCTGTTTGCCCGCGTCACACTGGAATCGTGGATCCCACGCCATTCGGACACTCAGCCCGCGCTGATCCGGACATCTGTTCCATGACCATTCTGACAGGCAGTCTGTGCGCAGCGACGCAGGGTTGGCATTGTTTGTCGGAGCTGCCCGGCGGCGTCAATTTCCGCGACTGCTTGCGCATCGACTCGCCCTTGAGCCGGATAAGCTAAACGCTCCAGGGGACATCTTTGCTTCGAAAAAGCGACCAATGGTGGTGTAAATCCTGTGTGACTACCTGCCGGAGAAGTGTCCGTATGGTCGCAGAATCGGTGTTCGGATGCGCGTGGAAGGGGGAAGAGTCAGCGCGGAATCCACAAAAGCACGCCGTAGGTACTATACGCAAGGCAAGATTTGCTGATCCGGTCGCCATGAAGGTCATCGCCGCTGAAGGATGACCCCGCCCCGATTCGCAGAGATGGCTGGACCGTCAACGCGCTAAGGCTGGGGGCGTGGGCCGGTCAATAAAGGCCCGATGTCTTCGACATTGCATTCGCCGAATAGCGAGGTGACTGTGTTGCTGAGTTCTGCCCGCACAGTACCTCACCTCACCTCACCTCACTGCCCGCTACTGAGTGCCTCGGTAGCTGTTATCGAGGCGCCGCCTGAGCCGCGAGAGCGCTGAGTGCGCTCGCGTCACCACGTGTCGATGAAGGGGCGCCTCTTGCCCTGCCTTGGCCCCACCGTCTTTAACGACTGCAGGCAGCGTACTAGCCACTGGCGTGATGTGGCCGGATCGATGACGGCATCAAACTCAAGCGATGCGGCAACACTGCTGGCCTTACCGCGTTGGTAATAGTCGTTGACCAATTTGTCGAACAGCAGCTTCCGCTCTTGTTGGTCGGCAATGGCTTCCAGTTCGTCGCGATAGGCAAGTCTAACAGCGCCTTCAAAACCCATGCCGCCAAACTCGCCGGTCGGCCAGGAAGCAATGAAGAGCGGTGCGTGGAAGGATCCGCCGGTCATCGCCATGGCGCCCAGGCCATAGCCCTTGCGTAGTATCAAGCTGAACATTGGTGTGGCCATATTCGCGGCCACCGCGAATATTCGACCGGAATGGCGCACAAGCGCAGTTTTCTCGTTCTCCGGACCGACCATAAAACCGGGGGTATCGCACAGGCTGAGCACCGGCAAATCAAAAGCATCACAGAGCTGTAAGAAGCGCGAGGCTTTGTCTGCGGCGTCGGTATCGATGGCCCCACCGAGGATGCGCGGATTGTTGGCTATCACCCCGAGCGAACGCCCTTCAATGCGTATTAGCGCGGTGATCATATTGGCGGCAAACTGCTCGCGCAGCTGTATGGCCGAGCCGCTATCCGATAGCGTCTCGATTACTGACCACATGTCATAGGAGCGAAGGCGATTGTCCGGCACACTGTGGCGTAGCGCGCGCTGGTCAGCCGATTCCCAGTGCTCCAGCGAACCCTGAAAATAGCCCAGTAGCTTTTTGGCCAGCGCGGTGGCTTGCGCCTCGTCATCAACCACACAATCGATCACCCCATTCTTAGCCTGCAGATTTACCGGGCCAATATCCTCCGGTGCATGCACACCTAGTCCTGCGCCCTCGATCATCGCTGGGCCAGCCATGCCGACATTGGCGTCCTGGGTGGCAATGAGGATGTCGCTGCCACCAGCCAACACGGCATTGCCGGCAAAGCAGCGGCCGCTGACGATGCTGATGCGCGGGGCCAGACCACTGAGCTGGGCAAACTGCAGGAAGCTGGGCATGTTCAGCCCGGTTGCCCGAGTAGCATCGTCGCTGTCCCCTGGCCGGCCGCCTCCCCCTTCGGCATAGATGATCAGGGGAATTTCCAGCTCGTTGGCGATACCGAGCATGCGCGACAACTTCTTGTGGCTCATGATGCCCTGTGTGCCGGCCAGCACGGTGTAGTCGTAGGCCAGCACCATGCACCGGGCTTGTTGGGGCTGGAACTGATTGCCATTGACGCTGGCAACCCCTGCAATCAGACCGTCCGCTGGTGTCGAGATGGCCAGTTCCTGTTCGGAAAAACGGCTGCGCTGGGCTGCAAATGTAAGGGCCCCATATTCAATGAAACTGTCTGCATCACACAGGTCTGCTATGTTTTCGCGAGCAGTGCGCTTGCCTTTTGCATGCCGGCGCGCCACTGCCTGCGGACGCGACGCATCTTGGCCGAGGGCGTGGCGTGATAGGACCTCGGAGAGGTCCGCTCTGGCCGTGTCCAGGTCAACCGCGTGTAGCGATCTGCTATCGACCGAATCGACATCGGCCTCTTGAAGATAGAGCAGGGCTTGGTTTGCGGTAACGGCCGAATGCATGTCCACACTGACACGACGGATAATCCCGCTAGCTGGCGCGCTGATCACATGCTGCATCTTCATGGATTCGATCATCGCCAGCGCCTGCCCCTTGTGCACCGGCTGATCCTCGGCGACATGCAGTTCAATCAGCAGGCCGCTCATGGGGGCGGTAATCATTCTCAGACCATCCAGAAAATGCTCATCTGGATGTGCTGTGGGAGCAGGACCGGATGACTCGGTAAAGAACTGTTGTGGGTGCTTCTGGCTCGGACTGCGAATTAGCTGCCCCAGGTGCTCATCAATAAAGCGGGTATACACCTGGCTCTCGACCACCGCAGGGTGGCAAAGCAGGTTCTTGAGGAACTCGATATTGGTTTCGACACCTTGTATGCGCGTTTGACAAAGGGTGCGATAGACGCGCTGAGCGAGCTCGCTGAAGCTTCCGGAAGGGCTGTGCACAATCAGTTTAGCTAGCAGCGAATCGTAGCGGGGATTGATGCTGTACCCGGCGTAACCAAAACTGTCGACCCGAATGCCTGGGCCGCCCGGCGGCTCGAAGATGCTGAGCGTGCCGCCACTCGGCAGTACACTGCCGTCAGGCTGCATGCTTTCCATATTGATGCGTAGTTGCATGGCAAAACCCTGCGCAGGAGGAATGTCCGCCTGTTGCAGATGCAGGCTGCGTAATGTCTCGCCGCCGGCTAGGCGCAATTGCGCCTGCACCAGATCAATCCCGGTGACGGCCTCGGTGATGGTGTGTTCCACCTGCAGTCGCGGGTTGGCTTCTATGAAGAAGAAGCGGCCGGTTTGCTCATCGAGCAGAAATTCGAAGGTGCACAGGCTGCTGAGGCCAACCGTGCGGGCCAGCCTGAGTGCGGCATCAATCAGTGCTTCGCGTAGGTCGCTGCTGAGCGACGGACTCGGGGCAATTTCCAGCATCTTCTGGTGCTTGCGTTGCAGGCTGCATTCCCTTTCCCACAAGTGGCTCACTTCTGTGCCGTCACCGATCACTTGCACTTCTATATGCCGTGCGCGGGCCACCATTTCCTCGATGTACAGCTCATGATCGCCAAAAGCTGACAGAGCCTCGGCGCTGCACTGATGGAAGGCTTCTTCCAGCTGATTGGCATCGCGTAGTATTCGCATGCCACGGCCACCGCCACCGGCAATCGCCTTGAGCAGCGCTGGGTTTCCCGCTGGCAAGTTGGCAAGAAAAGCGCGAGCTTGCTCTAGATCGATTGCGCCGTCAGTTCCGGGAATCACCGGAACTGCGCACTGCTTGGCCAACACTCTGGCGCTGGCCTTATTGCCAAGTCTGGCGAGGACATCCGCGGACGGGCCGACGAAGCGGATATTGGCGGCTTCACATCGTCTGGCAAAGTCCGGCTGTTCACTGAGGAAGCCGTACCCAGGGTGGATGGCATCACAGCCATGCTGGCGGGCCAGGGTAATCAGTTGCTGCGCATCCAGATAGGCCGCTGCGCCAACGCCTTCGAGCGGGATGGCCTGGTCGGCGATACGGGTATGTAGGCATCGCGCATCATCCTGCGGGTACACTGCGAAGCTGGTGATACCTAAGTCGGCTGCAGCACGGGCAATACGGATGGCCACCTCTCCACGATTGGCGATCAGAAGCTTGTTGATCATGTTTTGCCCTTCTAAATACAAAAAAGGCCGAACGCTTAGCGCCCGGCCCCGGTGCGACAGGCTAGGCTCAGCGTCCCTTCCATTCCGCTTTACGTTTCTCGATAAAGGCGTTACGGCCCTCGAGTACGTCTTCGCTGGAGGCATATTCCTCGATCGACTCGAAACGGGTTGCCAGGGCAACTTCAAGCGGGTAGTCGAGGCGGCTCGTTGCTGCGTCCTTGGCGGCCTGGTTGGCTAGCGGGGAAGCGGCTGCGACCTTTTCCGCCCAGCGCATGGCTGCTTCGGCCAGGTTGGCCGGCTCGACTACTTCATTCACCAGGCCATAGCTGAAGGCGTCCTGGGCGGACATGCGATCCCCGGTCAGGATCATGGCCATGGCAATGCGCTGCGGGAGCTGACGAACTGCGCGGTGAACGACGCCGCATTCGCCGATGATGCCGGCCTTCGTCTCCGGCAGGCCGAATTGAGCATTGTCTGCCGCAACGATAATGTCGGCACACAAGGCCAGCTCGAAACCACCGCCTAGCGCATAGCCCTGAACAGCGGCAACCAGTGGCTTCTTCAGTTTCACCAGCGGGCCACCGATACCGGTCAGGCCACCACCGACAGCCATGCGCGATGCACGTTCGGTGCCGCCACTGATATCACCGCCAACACAGAAAGCGCGGTCACCCTCTGCAGAAAGCACGGCTACCCAGACTTCCGGATTGCGGTTAATTTCCTGCCATGCATCAAACAAGGCCTGATCCATATCGCCATTGATGGCGTTGAGGGATTTGGGGCGGTTCAGCCGTACGTGAGCAATATGGCCTTCAATGTAGAAGTCGACGTTAGACATGGCTCTTATTCCTGTATTTTTTTCGCCGGGGTCAGGGGGGTCGTCCGCTCTGAGCGGTAGAGTTTTATCGACTCCTTCAGACCTATTTCGGCAAGCTTCTGTTTGATTTCCAGCACCGAGGGCGCCACGTGTAGCAGTGCGTCCATCTCGGCTACCGCAGCTCCGGCAGAACGGAAGCCCATCGCTTCGGCGGCACGGTTGATGGACAGTTTCTTGATTCGCAGAACTTCGGGTGGTGTCAGGGCAATGCGCTCGGCGAGACTTTCGACACACTCAATGAGCTGGTCTGGAGGCACGCTATGATTGGCCCAACCCCACTCGACTGCAGTTTTCCCATCAATGCTGTTGCCAGGTACGAAAGCCAATTCCTTGGCCCGCTTGGCTCCCACCAGTGGTACCCAGAGGGGGGCAATGTAGCCGCCCCCAATCGGGATCGTCGGCTCACCGATCTTGGCGTCATCGGTCACAACGGTGATATCCGCATACACGCAGATCTGTGTGGCTCCCGCGATGCAGTAGCCGTGAACAGCGGCGATGATCGGTTTGGGGTGATCCCACATCGCCACATAGCGGTCCACATTCCGGCGCAGACGCTCGCGATCAGCGAGAGGATCGGGTACGAGACTGCCGTAGCCGTTTGCCTTGCCAACTTGGCCTATGTCGTAGCCAGCCGAAAAACCGCGTCCTTCTCCCCGTATGCCAATCACCGGGCCGCCTTCGGTTGCGAGACGCTTAAGGGCATCAGAAAACTCATCGAGCAACTCGTTCGACAGCGCATTTGCACTGTCAGGCCGATTGAGAATCAGCCAGGAAATTTTCTCCCTGTGCTCGATGCGGATGTGTTCGTAAGGGTAGGAAGACGCGGCGCTCATATCAGCTGCGTCCTATCGGCAGGGTTTTCTTCACATGAAAGTCCTTGTCGCCGGTCACGCGCAGCTCGCGGCGCTTGAACTGCCATTTGCCATCTGTGCGCACGATGACATCGTGATACTGACCCCACACATGGCTGTCAGGCATTTCACGGTTGTAGCGGTGCCATGCATAGAGAACAGAGCGCACAGTGGCTTCGTCCGGACCGGTGAAGTCGACGACGATATTCGATACATGGTGGCTAGTGGCCTTGAAGAAGGAGCCAACACCTTCAAGAGTCTTGGCGTAGGCTGCGCGCCCCTGCGCGCCAAAGCCGCCCGGGCCGTAGATGACCTCACAGTCTTCGGTGAATAGGGCAGCCAGCTCGGCTGCCTGATTCATGTCGAGATGGAAGGCATAGGTGAACAGCAGGCGCTCAATGGCCTGGGTGTCTATAAGTTGTTGCAGCTGGGTTTCTTGGGTCATGTTGTTCTCCTCAGTCAACGTTAGAGTTGACTGATACTATTTATTTGTCAACGCGCGTGTCAACTTTCATTTCTTGCTTTCTGTCGGGGCGGCCTGCGCATTCCTTGGCGGCAGCGATCACTGATGCTGTGGCCGGGGTTAGGCGGTGCGGGTAGGGAGGGCTTGATGGAGGTGTTTTGAGTGGCTGGGGAATGGCACCTCCGGTCATTCCTTCTATGCTGTTCTGAGTGGAGTAGACAGGCTGAAGTGTTCTATTCGGGTGTCTGGTTGCAGTGCTGCCAGCTTCTGCGCTTGTAGCGATGTGTCCGAGAGCTAGAGGTCTGTCATGCCAGCTACTTGGTGCAGATGGGCTTGTAGCGTGAGCGGTGCCTACGAGGGCTGCTAAGTCCAAGCGCTAAGCCAATGCCTGTCAGTCTGTAAGGCGCCGCGTTCTGTGGCGTGAGAGCGCTGCGTTCCGCTGGTGCTTACATTTTTTCGGCCTGATTGCAGGGCATCGAACGCAACATGAGTTGAGGATCGTTGGCCGATGAAGTCTTCGTCTTGGCATCGTTCAGGGCCACGTAAGCTGCCGAGCCCTACTCGCAAGCGCAGTGGCATAGCAATGAGAAAGGGCATTGGCGCTGAGCGGATTCCGGTTCTGGTCGTGCGCAGTGACGGAGCGGGCAGCCTGCAGACTTCTATTTGGTGAAGCAGTCTATGGCGCACCACATAGGTGCGGTCGTACGGCCATTATTCGACCCGCGCAGGGTTTTGCGAATCGATAGCGCAGTGCTCCACTACGGCCTGCCAGGGCTGAGGGGGGCTACCCGCCACCGCCGTAGTTTGCGCCAGAAGCGTCGTATTGCCGGTCCTTACCTTATCCAGAAGGTCGGCGCCTATGACAATCGTCTGAAGGCCTGGATGATTCACTTCCAGGGGGTAAGGACGAAACACTTGGCCAATTGCCTGGGCTGGAAACGTTTGGTCGAGAGCTATGGGAAGCCACATAAACCCTTTGATTTACATGAAGTAATTCCCCGATTTATGTCCCTTTTGGCAGCTAACGCCATAGCCTTCATTCCCCCATCATGCGCTTTGCGCGTCTCGGCAGCGCGACCGCTCCACCGTCAGTTGAGCGGCATCTCCCACCTGAATCGCGTTGGGAGGGGGCAGATTATCAACGTTGGAGTTGACGTTGTGGTGCTCGAATGATATATCAACGTCAGAGTTGAAAAAGTGAAGTGGCGGTTGCGATGGGGTTGGGCGCAATCCAGAGGAGAGTGGTGACGTACTGAAGCGCAGGCTGGCGTGCTGTTGGCCAGTAAAGGTCCGTGGACAGGAGAAGCAGAAATGCAAAAACAACAAAAAGAAATTGCAAGGTTTGGCAAGATTCAGTTCGGTCAAAAGAAGCTGAGAGCAGCGATCGCCCTTGCGACGATTTTCTCATCTGGTGCATCGCAGGCAGTCACTCTGAAGTCCGACCAGGACTGGACGATCAACTTCGATACGTCCCTGCAGTGGCTTGCAGGCTGGAGGGTTGAGGGGCGCGAACCGCGTATCGCGAACAATCCGAATAACCACGCCGCCGATCACAAATTTGATC
Source organism: Pseudomonas sp. BN414 (assembly GCF_029871275.1). Taxonomy (NCBI): domain Bacteria; kingdom Pseudomonadati; phylum Pseudomonadota; class Gammaproteobacteria; order Pseudomonadales; family Pseudomonadaceae; genus Pseudomonas; species Pseudomonas sp. BN414. The sequence continues at coordinate 7,958 of NZ_SSOL01000036.1, read as the reverse complement.
GCGGGGAAATGGTTACGAACCGTGTTCAGGGATTGTTCGAGTTGCAGGGTGTCTATCAGGATAACTACGGTTTTCGTGTGTCTGCTTCGGCTTGGAATGACTTTGCTTACGACGATGATGTCGAAGTACGTCCGGGGTACCTGCCGACCTATAGCGATGGCAAATACAGCAGCCATACTAAGAAGTACCACATCCGTGGCGCTGAGTTACTTGATGCTTTCGTTTTCAGCAACTTCGAAGTCGCTGACCACAACGCATCTGTACGGCTAGGTCGCTTCAGTCAGCAGTGGGGTAACGCAGTATTCTTCGGTTACTCCGGTATTGCGTTCGGCCAGCATCCCGTTGACTTCATCAAGGGATTTTCTCAACCTGGCTCTTCCGTCAAAGAGTTGATCCTGCCGCGTACGCAGGTCTACGGCAGTTTCGATATCAATGATGAACTGTCAATCGCCGCACAGTATTTTCTCGAGTGGCGTCCCAATCGTTTCCCCGAAGGGGCTACCTATCTGGCACCTGCCGATATTCTCTTTGAGGGGCCGGATGTCGGCGGTAGCGTAGTACCAGGCGCTGTTGTTGGTGAGAGCGATGATCCCGATGATATCAACGACAACTTTGGTGTCCGCTTGGACTGGACTCCGGCCTGGGCTAATGGTGATCGCATTGGCTTTTATTACCGCCAGTACGACGAGCCGGAACCTGTTGCAACTCTGAACTTTCCGCAAGTTGAGTTGAAATACGCCGAAAAGTCCAAAATGTACGCGATGTCCTACGAGACAGCGATTGGGGCTAACAGCCTCGGCTTCGAAGTGAACTATCGTCAGGATACCGCGTTGCAATCCGTTTTCCCTTCCGAAGTGGCGAAAGGTGACTTGGTTAACGTGTTGGCGAACTCTTTGATCAGCCTGCCCGGCAATGCACTCTGGGACGCTGCAACCGTCCTCGGTGAAGTGACCTACACGCATCTGACTAAAGTGCATGACAAGGACATCTATAACGGTGAGGGTTATGCCTGTAAAGGTAACAGGAGTGATGGCTGTGGTACAGACAATGCAGTTGCAGTGGCGCTGCTGTTTGAGCCGTCCTGGCTGCAAATTCTTCCGTCCACTGACATAAGTCTCCCGATTTTCGTCCAGTATGGAGTTACCGGAAATCCGGCCTATGCAGCGGGGGGGTTTTATGCTGAGGACTCCGTCATTGCTTCTATTGGCGTGAAAGCAGCTGTTGCGCAAAAGCATTATTTTGCTCTGCAATATCAGGATTACTACTGGAATCCCACTGGTCGCATCGCTAACGGCGCACCCGGCGGTGATATTTATGCAGGTGGTAACGGTCCCACTGGTCTGAATGACAAGGGCTGGGTATCGCTTTCATACAACACCTCGTTCTAAAAGAGGGCCCAGCCTAGCGAGTCAAGCATTCAGTAATACTTACAAGCCTTACAGACACACTTGTTCCGATAATCACAAGAAGGAAGACAGCCGTGCTGAAAAAAACAATTATTGCCGGGCTGGTGCCTGCCCTGGCACTGTGCTTCGTAGGTAGTGCCTTGGCTGCCGTATCGGCAGAAGAGGCCAAGCGTCTTGGTGCGGATCTGACCCTGCATGGCGCCGAAAAGGCCGGTAATGCAGATGGTAGCATTCCAGAATACACAGGCGGACTGCAGCCGGTTCCTGGCTACAACCGGGAGACGATGCAGACTTATATCAATCCTTACAAGGATGAGAAGCCTCTGTTTTCCATTACGTCCGCCAATATGGAGCAGTATTCGCAGTTCCTCACAGAAGGTACCAAGGCTACGCTGCGTAAGTATCCCAGCTACAAGCTCAATGTGTACCCAACCCACCGTTCGGCGCGTTATGAAGACTGGGTGCTTAAAAACATTCAGGTGAATGCGACGACTGCCGAAATGACCGGCGAGAACATAGGAGATGGCATTAAGGGCGCCGGGCCTGACGGTCTACCCTTGCCGGGTGTTCTCTTCCCGATCCCGAAGAATGGCTATGAGGTGATGTGGAACCACAAGCTGTCCTTTGCACCGGCGATCATGCACCAGCACAATCAGGGCTTCGTGGTTGACTCCAAGGGCGGTGTGAGCGTGCTATCCACCCCAAACCAGTACCACATGCGCCCCTGGTATGACCAGAGCGGCAAGTTGCGTCAGGAGTCAAACGGCGCAATTCTATCGTTCTCGGCACTGCAAACCAGTCCGCCGCAATCCGCGGGCGTGACCTTCCTGAACTTCTATCTGCCGACCGCCGACAATGGTGGTCAACTGGTATGGTTCTACACTCCGGGTCAGCGCCGTGCACGTCGTGCGCCGGACTTTGCCTACGATCTGCCGATCAGTTCTTACGGTGGCGTACTGATGTGGGACGAGCTCTTCGGCTTCGTCGGCCGCATGGATCGCTTTGACTTCAAGTTGGTCGGTAAGGAGGAAAGGTTCGTACCCTACAACGCCTATACCCTGACTCAGGACGTCAATCCGCGTGACGCACTTGGCAAGGAGCACTTGGCTCCGGAAGCCCTGCGCTTCGAAAAACATCGGGTATGGATTGTCGAGGCCGATCGTAAGCCAGGTGCCCGCCATGTATATAGCAAGCGCCGCTTCTATATCGACGAAGATAGCTGGCAGATTGTTGCTCTGGAAACCTACGATAATGCCGGTAAGCTCTGGAAAAACGGTTTCATCGAGAGTTTCCCGACCTACGACGTAGGTGGAGTTAATAACAACACGTGGGCTTTCAATGATCTGGTTTCAGGCAACTACATGCTGATCAATGCCGGTGCTTCACAGCCTGGCTACTGGAACCGTTCCTATACCGCTATGGACGGTTTGCGTATTGCACTTACTCCGCGTGCAGTTGAAGCTCAGGGTGTTCGTTAACGGCTGAAGGACTTCTGGCGGGGGTGTAAACCCCCGCTAGGTTCCAACTTTCTTGTAAGTAATCGAGTTCACTTCTGCTTGCTGTGTTAGTTTCCTAAAAGTCTTTCGTGCACCAATGGCTTTGCTTAAGCAAAGAAGAGAAGCCCGTATGAAAAATAAATTGAATAAGCTGCTCAGGGTTTTTGTCCTTCCTTTTGTCATTTTGTTCGTGTTGGCTTCGTCATCAATGGCCGATTTCAAAGATCCTCTGGATTATGGCGCCATTGAACAGAAAAAGCCTCTGAATAAGCCCTTTATTGACAGTGCAAAAAGCGGGCATACATTAGTCGTGGTTGGGCCGCGAGGCTTGATTCTGTATTCCAATGATGGGGGAGGGAAGTGGGCTCAAGCCCAGGTTCCTATACAGAGCGACTTAGTTGCCATTGATATGGTCAACGAGTCAAAAGGTTGGGCAGTTGGGCATGATGGTGTGATTCTCGCCACTACTGATGGAGGCGCCACATGGGTCAAGCAACTTGATGGTCGAATGGCCAGCGAGCAGTTCATCAATTACTACAGTAAGCGTCTCAAACAGGGCGACAGCAGCGTTGAGAAGGCCCTTGAACTCACCGAACTCAATTATCGAGATGGTCCGGCCTTACCCTTTCTCGATGTCTGGTTTCGTGACGAGTTGACAGGTTTTGCCGTAGGTGGATTCGGAAACATTGCGCGCACTGATGATGGTGGCAAGACTTGGACACCATGGACGGACCGCATTGCCAATGAATCCGGTTTTCACCTCACTAGCGTCGTAGGCGTTGGTGATGATGTCTTTATCGGCAGCGAGCGTGGCGTGTTGTTCAGGTTGAATGCTGAGCGGCAGTTTTTCGAAATTATTGAAACCGGGTATTCCGGTAGCTTTACCGGAATTACCGGCGCTGATGGGCTGATCATCGCTTATGGCGTGGGCGGGGCGGCGTACCGCAGTACAGATCGAGGCAATACATGGGCGGAAGTCAAGGATCTGCAGGGTTCAACCATCAACGATGCTTTCAGACGGGCCGATGACAAAGGTTATATCTTTGCCAGTCAATCAGGTAAATTAATCATCAGTGACAAGAACTTTGCCAACCTTGAGGTGATCGACTCCGGCACACCCGTTAGTTTTACTTCGATTCTCGAAATGTCAGATCGTGAGTTGCTCGTTACTGACTTGCAGGGGCTTTCGAAAGTTTCGCTGGTGGATCACAAGATGACCAGAGTCACGTCTCAGGAGTAATGTCAGATGTTAAGTAATAATAAAGCTGCAGCAGGGCCTGGTTTGGATGTGACTGCCGGCACGTTTGACCGCTCATCAGGAGCCTTTCACGAACGGCTGTTTTTTAACAATCGCATATTGTTTCTTCTGGTCGGAGTTTTTGTAACGCTCTGTTTCGGTTTTCAGAGTGCGAAGCTTGGTGTAAACGCAAGTTTTGAAAAAATGATGCCCTCATCCCATGAGTACATCCAGAACTACCGCGCCTTTGCAAACAACCTGCGCAGTCTAGGCAACGCAGTTACAGTGGTAGTGGAGAACAAGAACGGGTCTATCTACGACGCCGAGTATCAAAAGACGCTGAGCGAGCTCAATGACAGGGTGTTCCTGATCAATGGAGTCGACCGGGCATTCGTACAATCCCTGTGGATGGCCTCGGTGCGCTGGACCGCGGTAACCGCAGAGGGCTTTGACGGCGGTCCGGTCATGCCACCGGATTATGACGGCTCGCCCAAAAGCCTTGAGCAGCTTCGTGCCAACGTCGAGAAGGCCGGGTTGAAAGGATCCCTTGTGGCTATGAACGAGCGCTCCAGCGCGATGTTCGTGCCCTTGATGGAGCGGGACCCGGTAACTGGTCAACTTCTTGACTACAAGGCTTTTACAGACAGCATCAATGCAATCAACGCAGAATTCCAGAGCAGGGGCGTCGAACTCCATGTCATCGGTTTCGCCAAACTGGTCGGTGACTTGATTTCCGGCCTTATGGAAGTGCTCAGTTATTTTGTTGTGGCTGCCGCGGTCGTATCGGTCATCGTTTACTGGTATTCGCGTTGCTTGACCAGTACCTTAATCGTGGTTGGCACTTCGCTGATTGGGGTGATCTGGCAGTTGGGGATCATGCAACTGTTCGGCTTTGTGCTGGATCCCTTTTCGGTACTCGTGCCTTTCCTGGTTTTCGCCATCGGTGTGTCCCATGGCTCGCAGATGATGAGTGGCATCATTCAGGACATTGGCGAGGGTGCCGATCGCTATGTGGCTGCGCGACTGACCTACAGGCGGCTGTGCCTGGCTGGCTTTGTGGCGCTGGTAGCCGATGCCTTAGGTTTTGCCGTGATCTCGGTGATCGATATTCCTGCTATCCGTGATTTGGCCCTACAAGCCACTGTTGGTGTCGCGGCGCTGATCATCACCAACTTGCTGCTCATTCCAGTGGTACTGTCCTTCACCGGTATCAGTTCCCGCGCGGCCCAGCGCGCTTCGAAGGTTCTGCACGGCGAGCACCTTATGGTCAGGTGGCTCGGTGATCTTGCTGAAAAGCGCGTTGCCCGCTTGGTGCTGATCAGCGTGGCAATTATCACAACTGCTAGTTTCATCCATGGTCAGAAGATAAGCATTGGTGATTCCGGGACCGGCGCCTCCGAGTTACGCGCGGATTCAATTTATAACAAAGATGTGAATTACATCCGCGAAAACTACGGTTTGTCGAAAGATATGTTTGCGGTGATTGTGACGACGCCGGAGGGTGGCCTAGGTAACTTTGAAACCCTGTTGCAAATTGATCGGCTGGAACAGCAGCTGAGTGACTTGCCTGGTGTACAGATCACCGAATCCGCAGCCAGCATGGCTCGCAGGCTCACTCCGGCAGGCTTTGAAGGCTCGCCCAAGTGGTACACCATCAGTCGTAGCCGCTATATCACCAATGACGCGGTAGACAACGTGTTTACCGCACGTCCAGGGCTGATCAACGATTCTCGTACAGTGGCACCGATAATTGTCTATCTGAGCAATCACAATGCCGAAACCCTGCAGCGCTTGACGCAGGTTGTTGAGGCGTTTGCCGCCGAAAATAACAATGAAGATCGGAAATTCCTGCTGGCCGGCGGCAACGCTGGTGTGGAAGCTGCCACTAATCAAGCAGTGGAAAAAGCCAGCTTCGAGATGGAAGTGCTAGTTTACGCAGCAGTGGTTCTGCTCTGCTGGATAACTTTCCGTAGCTGGCGTGCCGTGCTGGTGGCGATTCTGCCGCTGATTGTCGTGACCATTCTGTCCAAATCGTTGATGGTCCTGCTGGGAATCGGACTCAAGGTGGCTACCTTGCCAGTGGTGGCGCTGGGTGTGGGGATCGGCGTGGATTACGCGCTTTACATGCTGACTGTATTCCTAGCGTTTCAGCGTCAGGGTATGTCGGTCAAGGGAGCTTACACCAGTGCGCTGGCGTCTACCGGGCAGGTGGTGCTGCTGGTAGGTGTTACCCTGACAGCAGCGGTGGGTACCTGGATATGGTCTCCGATCAAGTTCCAAGCCGACATGGGCCTGCTGCTGGCCTTCATGTTCCTCGGAAATATGCTTGCGGCACTGATTATGGTCCCGGCGCTATCCGCTTATTTGCTGGCACCTAAGAAGGTTGAGCCTGAAGACTCCGTTGGGGTCGAATCAGATAGCGATCCTGTAACTAACCACGTCGCCCAAATGTCGGCCCTGTGAGCTGTCAGGAGGATTAGCCGCTGCTGGCTGTAGCACGCGTCTAAGGGGGCGGACACGTCAAAAGCAACGTGCCCGCCCTTTTCCGGGCGTTCGGCGATAAAGGTTTGGGCGTTTTTTTTTGCCCTGCAAATCAACATGAATGTTGACATTTGATGTTTGGTTGTCTGATAGTCAATCGATACGAGCCACAGCAGGAACCGAGGAGGCGCAATGAAGTTTCATTTGATGCAAACAGGTGTGATCGGTCGTCGTTATGAGCTGGAAGCGGGTATGGCTGGGCAGCGTCCTGAGTTGTATCAGCGCTTTCTATCCGAAGTGCGTGATTACGTTCGTCTGGCGGATGAGCTTGGTTATGCAGGCTATTGCCAGCCTGAGCATCACCTGCAGATCGAAGGTTTTGAGATCAACAACCATCCCGGCATGTTCAGTCTCTATGTGGGCCTGCATTCCAAGCGGATGAAGGCCGGCATCATGGGGTACACCCTGCCGACCCATAACCCGGTGCGTATCGCTGAAGAAATCGCCACCCTTGACCACATGCTCCAAGGGCGCCTGATGGTTGGTTTCACCCGTGGCTACCATGCGCGCTGGGTCGACTCCTATGCTGCGCGTCCGGGTGTCAGCGCCACTACGCCGGACAACGCCAAGGCCCGCGACGAGCAAGATGCGCTGAACCGCGAAGTCTTCGAGGAATCGCTGCAGGTCATCAAGAAGGCCTGGGCCAACGACGTGTTCAGCCACAAGGGCAAACACTGGGAGTTTCCGCCAAATGGCGGCTCTGCCGGTCACCCGGCCTATGCCAGCATGGGCAAGGGCATGGATGCAGATGGCATCGTGCGCCAGATCGGCATTGCGCCGAAGTGCTACCAGAGTCCCCACCCGAAAATTTACGGCGGCTTTGCCGGCAGCATGCGCACCGTCGACATGTGGGCCCGGGAAGGCGGCAAGCCAATCGTGCTGGCTTCCGACCTGGACTTCTGTGATGCCCTGTGGACCCGCTATGCCGATACCGCACGCCAGCACGAGCGGGAGGTTGCCCGTGAGGATGTTGCTGCCTGGGGTGGTTTCCTGATGCTGACCGATGACAAGGACAAGGCCAAGCAGTTGATGGCCGAGCACAAGTGGTTCTGGGACAAGTGGTTCATCCCGTTCGGCCAGAAAATGCCGAACGTGCTGATCGGCTCGGCTGACGAGATCGCCGATCAGATCGGCCGCGCCCACGACCGCCTGGGCTTCAACGAGCTGTTCCTGATGTTCGGTCAGGGTCACCTGGACCCGGAGCAGAACAACGAGGAACTGGAAAAGTTTGCCAGCCTGGTGGCTCCTCGCTTCGCGACCAAGGATGCCGAAGGCACG
>NZ_SSOL01000035.1:0-5982 GCF_029871275.1 Pseudomonas sp. BN414 | reverse complement strand
TGAAGAGCAAATACAAGGAAACCGCCCGCGGCGGCCTCGCCGTGAACATCATCGAATGCTGAACAGGTCGCCTACAGAGGACCGCGCTTTTCACTCCCTCTCCCTCTGGGAGAGGGCCGGGGTGAGGGATGCCCTGCCCCGCACCGACTTTGACTGGAGCAACACATGACCGACCTCGCCAAAACCCCGCTGCACGCCCTACACCTCGAACTCGGTGCGCGCATGGTGCCCTTCGCCGGCTACGACATGCCGGTGCAGTACCCGCTCGGCGTGCTCAAGGAGCACCTGCACACCCGCGAGCAGGCCGGCCTGTTCGACGTCTCGCACATGGGCCAGATCCTCCTGCGCGGCGCCAACGCCGCCCGCGCGCTGGAAAGCCTGGTACCCGTGGACATCCTCGACCTGCCGGTGGGCACCCAGCGCTACGCCATGTTCACCGACGAGAATGGCGGCATCCTCGACGACCTGATGGTCGCCCGCCTCGCCGACGATGAACTGTTCCTAGTGGTCAACGCCGCCTGCAAGGAGCAGGACCTGGCGCACCTGCAGACGCACCTCGGCGAACAGTGCGCGATCGAATCGCTGTTCGAATCCCGCGCCCTGCTCGCTCTGCAAGGCCCGGCCGCCGCCGAGGTACTCGGACGCCTCGCCCCGGAAGTGAAGAAGATGACCTTCATGCAGTTCGGCAGCGTGCGCCTGGACGGCGTCGAGTGCTACGTCAGTCGCTCCGGCTACACCGGCGAGGACGGCTACGAGATTTCCGTACCCGTAGCCCTGGCCGAAGCGCTGGCGCGCACCCTGCTGGCCCAGCCGGAAGTCCAGCCGATCGGCCTCGGCGCCCGCGACTCGCTGCGCCTGGAAGCCGGCCTGTGCCTCTACGGCCATGACATGAGCCCCGCCACCACGCCGATCGAGGCCAGCCTCGGTTGGGCCATCTCCAAGGCCCGCCGCGCCGATGGCGTGCGTGCCGGCAACTTCCCCGGTGCCGGCCAGGTGTTTGCCCAGCAGCGCGACGGCGTGCCCAGCAAGCGTGTCGGCCTGCTCCCGCAGGAGCGTGTGCCGGTGCGCGAAGGCGCGGAGATCGTCGATGCCGACGGCACCGTGATCGGCCGCGTCTCCAGCGGCGGCTTCGGCCCCAGCCTGGGCGCGCCAGTGGCCATGGGCTACGTGACCGCCAGCCATGCCGCCCTCGACAGCGAAGTCTGGGCCCTGGTGCGCGGCAAGCGCGTGGCGATGAAAGTCGCCAAGACCCCCTTCGTGCCGCAGCGCTACTACCGCGGCTGATACAGAGTCCCCAACTGCCCCGCTCCGGCGGGGCCTTGAAGGGTGAAGACGCAAGTCTTCACCCTTTTTCTTTGCAGGTCAGCACTCAAGAAATCGCTGCAACCCACTGATAAACAAAGTCTTACCCAATTCATAAGAGCGACACAAAGCCGTCATCAACCGGTCATCCAGCGCAGGCAGATTCTCTGCTCAACTTTCCTGGGGAGGACCTCCGATGAACCACAAGAAGAACCTGATCAAGCCCTTGGCTGCTGCGCTGCTGGCCGCCACCCTCGGTGCCTGCGCCGTGCAAGCCCCAGCCCCCGCCAAGCCGGTGGCCCTGGATAACGAAGACTGGTACCAGATCCGCACCGAGAAGGAACTGTTCGTCTTCGACGACTACGCCACCTACCGCGAATACGTGAAGAGCGGCACTGCCCCGGTCAAACAGAGCGCCGGCAAGAAGGACGGTTTCGGCCGCGACATCATCCTGGTCCTGAAAGCCGCCGACCAGGGCAAGGACATCAAGACCCTCTCTGCCAAGCGCTTCATCGATATCAGCCTGCCGCCCGCCCAGCCCTTCTACGGCGAACTGCGCGACGAAGAAGGCATCATCTATGTGTTCAGCCGCTACGGCGACATGATGGACATGTACCGCATCGGCGAACCCACCTTCAGCTACGTGGACATCGGCGGCGGTCCCGAAGGCCAGCGCGTGGTGTACGTGCTGACCAAGGAAGAGCCCAAGCCGATCAAGCAGATCGCCATGTTCCACGACAAGTACAACTACAAGTAGTTCCCCCGCAGGCGGTCGGAATTTCCACCCCTCCGACCGCCTCTCGCCCCGCTCCAAATGGCTCTACCGCCTACCCCGCAATGCCCACCGCCCGTCTTCGCGAAACATCCTGAAACACACCGCGCAATACCTAGAGCCAGCAGCCACCGGCCCTAAATAGCGACAAAATATTGCCACCTATCAAATTGCGCATCGTAAATGAGAGGGCTTTAGTCGATTTATTGGCGCATTGGCCGTGCGAGCAGATTCACCCTTTACGGCCTGCACCTTCGTGCGAGCGGATGGGGATAAATAGCCCTGGAGCATTGCATCCATGGCGGGCCGTTCACGCGAATTCGTGGTGGGGAGGTTGGAGTGCACACTCATGAAAGGCAAAGACCCGCGACAAAAAAACAAGAAAGGCAGGTTGGTGGACAAAACCCGGCGAGATTTCCTCAAACTGTCGGCCGCCGCGGCAGCTGCACCAGCATTATTGCGCGCCCCGGTCAGCGAGGCCTCGAGCGTCCCGATCGTACTACCACCCAGCCCACCGACAACTCCATGGGTCATGGAGCTGCCCACCGAGATCGTGCGCGCAGCTGCTGTCCCGTACCTGACTCCGGCGCCTACCGAACTGGCCAACGTCGCAGGCGGCGAAGCCGGACGGGCACGCCATCAGTTCTGGTCGAAGTTCCGCGCGAACGCTAACTACTATGAGTTGCACGCCGTCGAACGCGACTGGCAGTTCAATCCGGCGTATCCGGTCCAGAAGGTCTGGAACTACCGCGCCGCCGACACGCCCGAGAAGGAATTCAGCGCCACCGTCGCCTCACGCTACGGCTCGCCGATGATCTGCCGCATCTACAACGACCTGCCAGCCAATCACACGGGCTTCGGCACGCCGGAAATCTCCACCCACCTGCATAACCTGCACTGCGGTTCGGAGAGCGACGGTTTCCCCGGCGACTATTACAGCGCCACCAAGGCAGGCCCGACCCTGACCGCCGAGGGTGGCTTCAAGGATCACCTCTATCCCAACTGCTGTGCCGGCTTCGAAGACCGCCAGGACAGCATCGGCGACCCCAACGAGGCCCTAGGCACGCTCTTCTATCACGACCACACCCTGGATTTCACATCGCCCAACCTTTACCGCGGGCTGTCGGGCTTCTACCTGCTGTACGACTCGCTGGATTCAGGCAACGAAGCCGACCCCACGCCCGGCGCCCTGCGCCTTCCAAGCGGCGCCTATGACTACCCGCTGCAGTTCGCCGACCGCCGCTTCGATGCCGCCGGCAAGCTCTATTACGACGAGATCAACCCCGAGGGGGTGCTGGGCGACAAGGTATTGGTCAACGGCATGATCGAACCGGTGCTCAAGGTGGCCGCGCGGCGCTATCGCTTCCGCCTGCTGAATGCCGGACCGAGCCTGTTCTATGCCTTCTCGCTGGTGAATCCGAACAACGTGAAGCAGAACTTCACCTACATCGCCAACGACGGCAACCTGCTGCCAAAGCCGCTGCTCAACCAGCAGTCCATCACCCTTGGCATGGCCGAACGCGCCGACATCGTGGTCGACTTTTCCAAGTACGTGGTGGGCACCACCCTTTACCTGGTCAACCGCATGCGCCAGGAAGAAACCCGTGGACCGAAGGACATCAAGGAACCGGGCGTGCGCGTGCTGAAGATAGTGGTGGACCGCTGGCCAACCGCCCAGGACCTCAGCCAGGTGCCGGCCAACCTGCGGCCACTGCCGCCGCTGGACCCGGCCGAAGTGGCTGCCGCGCCGGTGCGCCGCTTCGTATTCGAGCGCTCCAACAACATGTGGGCGATCAATGGCCAGTTCGTCAACGTCAATGCGCCGCGCTTCACCGTGCCCCGAGGGCGCGGGGAAATCTGGGAGCTGGTCAACATCGACAACGGCTGGTCGCACCCGATTCACATCCACTTCGAGGAAGGACGCATCATCGCGCGCATCAGGAATGGCGTGTCGCAGCCCATCCCGGCCCACGAACTGGGTCGCAAGGACGTCTATGTGATCAACAAGAACGAGACCATCCGCGTCTTCATCCGTTTCCGTGATTACGTCGGCAAGTACGTGATGCATTGCCACAACCTGATCCACGAAGACCACGCGATGATGCTGCGCTTCGACCTCGTATGACGGCCGCGGAGGACTTTCAATGAACACTCGCAGAAACCTGATCGGCGGCCTCGGCGCCGGCGTACTGGGGCTCGCCGCCCTGGGCTCGCTGGGTATCGCCGCGGAACGTCAGCCGCAACCCCGTCAGGGCGACGGGCGCTTTCCCAACCCGACGCTCTTCACCCACCAGGGCCGTAAGGTGGAGTTTTACCGCGACCTGATGCGCGGCAAGGTGGTGGTGCTGAACATGATGTACGCCAGCTGTGGCCGTAACTGCCCCACCGCCACCGCCAACCTGCGCAAGGTGCAACAGATGCTGGGCGACCGGGTGGGTCGGGACATCTTCATGTACTCGATCACCCTGCAACCCGAGTTGGATCAGCCGCACCACCTGCAGGAATACGTGGACAAGTTCCACATCGGTCCGGGCTGGGAATACCTCACCGGCGATCCTCAGGACATCCTCGAACTGCGCTACGCCCTGGGCTTCTATGACGTGGACCCAATCGTCGATGGCAACCAGCTGACCCACACCGGCATGGTGCGGATCGGCAACGAACCGATCGGCCGCTGGACCATGGCGCCAGCGTTGACCGATCCGACGCACATCCTTTCCGCCATCAACCATGTGGACCACCGTGTCGAGTTGACTGGCTGGGACATCCAGCAACCGTCCTGAGCCAACCAGAGGCCTCCGGGAGCGCCCGGAGGCCGGCTGGTGTATGATGCGCGCCTCCGGCCCAGCCACGGGCCAAAGCCTGAAAGCAGCAGAACACCATGACCAGCCAAGACATCGACCAGGTCGACGCCCAACCGGCGGAAACCCCGACCGCCGAAACCGCTCCGGCCAAGCCGAAGAAGAACGTCCCCTATCACCTCACCCTCAAGGGTCACGACCGCGGTCAGCGCCCCGGCCCCGCCCCGCGCGGTTCTCGCCGCTCCATGGGTAAGCGCTGACGCCAGTCCGCCGCGCCCCCGCCATGGGGGCGCGACCACATCTGCTCCCTCCCAACCCGCCACACCCCAGCTGAAAGCACGCTTGTAGCGCCGCAAACGCTCTAGCAAGGGGCTTTCATCGCTGCATTAGCATTACCCCGCACAATTACATCGAATAAATCGATTATCACGCTTTCAGGAAAAAGCCTTTCCAGATCGCGCAATTACGCCTCAATTGATCGCCTAACCTCTTGTTTTTACTGGATAAGCCATAACTATCATTAACGTCGATGGTAACCATTACCCAGGATCACTTCTTCATCGAAATCACATCAGTAACATGGGCCCCACAGACAAACACCACCCCCAAAACCAAGGTGCCCAAAATGAAAAAGCAAATCCTCGCCAGCCTGTTCTTCGCCAGCCTGTCCGCGTCCGCTTTCGCCCTTTCGGTTGCTGAGGGTGGCGCTGATCGCACCAATGTCCATCGCGTCGCTGAAAGCGGTGCCGAGCGTTCGCAATCCCTGCGGGTTGCTGAAAGTGGTTCCGAGCGTTCCGAGTCCCTGCGGGTTGCCGAAGGTGGCTCCGACCGCACCAAGGCCTTCGATGTCGCTGAAAACGGCTCCGAGCGTTCCGAGTCCCTGCGTGTAGCCGAAGGTGGTGCCGACCGCACCAAGGCTTTCGATGTCGCTGAAAACGGTTCCGAGCGTTCCCAGGCCCTGCGTGTAGCCGAAGGTGGTGCCGACCGCACTGGCGCCAACCGCATCAGCTGATCCCCGGAGCAGTTCAGAGGCAGGCAATCACGATGTATGCACATCCTCGAAAGGCAGAAGGCGCCACTTATGGCGCCTTCAGTCTTTTTGGGGCT
>NZ_SSOL01000034.1:0-32345 GCF_029871275.1 Pseudomonas sp. BN414 | reverse complement strand
GCCATCGCCAGCCAGACCAGCGCCGGCATGCAGCAGCAGTACCGCGAAGTGGACCAGGTGGCCACCGCCTCCAACGAGATGAGTGCCACCGCCCAGGACGTCGCCCGCAGCGCCGCCCAGGCCGCCGAAGCCGCCCGCGGCGCCGACCATGCCACCCAGGAAGGCCTCGGCGTGATCGGCAAGACCACCAGTGCCATCGAGCAACTGGCCAGCGAGATGAGTGCGGCGATGGAAGAGGTGCAGGCACTGGCCAACAGCAGCGAGCAGATCGGCTCGGTGCTGGAAGTGATCCGCGCGATCGCCGAGCAGACCAACCTGCTGGCCCTCAACGCCGCCATCGAGGCGGCGCGGGCCGGCGAGGCCGGACGTGGTTTCGCGGTGGTGGCCGATGAAGTGCGCAACCTGGCCAGGCGCACCCAGGATTCGGTGGAGGAAATCCGCCAGGTGATCGAAGGCCTGCAGCACGGCACCCGCGAAGTGGTCGGCTCGATGCACAGCAGCCACCGCCAGGCGCAGGGCAGCGTCGAGCAGGTGGAACAGGCGGTGACCGCCCTGCAGCGCATCGGCGAGGCGGTGACGGTGATCACCGACATGAACCTGCAGATCGCGTCCGCGGCCGAGGAACAGAGCGCGGTGGCCGAGGAGATCAACCGCAACGTGGCGGCGATCCGCGACGTCACCGAATCGCTTTCCGGCCAGGCCGAGGAATCCGCCCAGGTCAGCCAGGCACTGAACCGCCTGGCCAACCACCAGCAGGGGCTGATGGCGCAGTTCCGCGCCTGACAACCCTCTTTCGCCCCTCTCCCGCAAACGGGTGAGGGGCTGCTTTTTTGTGGGGGCGAATTCATTCGCTAAGCAGGCCGTAGGTCTGCCCTGGGAAATCCGCACCCGGCCGAGCCACCCTCTCCCCCGGCCCCTCTCCCTGAAGAGGAGAGGGGTGACGCGCGCCGGCCGCTCCGTGCTTGCCGGCAACTCTCTGCTCTTCTGTAGGGGCGAATTCATTCGCCAAGCAGACCGCAGGTCTGCCCTACGAACACCCAGCCACGCCTGACTTCCCTCATCCGAACGCGGCCCGCCCCGGCCCCTCTCCCAGAAGGCGAGGGGTGACACGCGCCGGCAACTCCGTGCCCGCAGCCGGCGCTCTGCTCTTCTGTGGGAGCGAATTCATTCGCGAAAAAGCACGACTCACTCCTCTCTTTCTCCTTCCTGTCACCATCCGCACATCAAACTGGCGCCCAATCGCTTGCCGCCGATCAGTACCCCGGCTAGCCTGCCTCCCGGTCTAAACAAGGAACCCCCAGATGCTGAATATGGTCCTGATCGCCGGCTCCAGCCGCGCAAACAGCCAGTCGGGCAAGGTCGCCCGCTTCATCCGCCAGCGCCTGATCGACCTCGATAAGGTAAGCCCCACGTCCTGCAGCATCATCGATCTCGGTGCGGGTCCGCTGCCCTTGTGGCCAGCCGAAGACACCGGCCCCTGGAGCGGATACCAGCAGCAACTGCGCGACGCCGATGCAGTGGTCGTGATCGCCCCCGAGTGGAATGGCATGGCCTGCCCGGCCATCAAGAACTTCTTCATCTACGCCAGCAAAGCCGAGCTGGCCCACAAGCCGGGTCTGCTGGTAGGCGTTTCCTCCGGCATCGGCGGCGGCTACCCCATCAGCGAGCTGCGCGCATCCAGCTACAAGAACTGCCGCCTCTGCTACCTGCCGGAGCACCTGATCATTCGTGGCGTAGAAAAAGTGCTGAACGACATCGAGCCGGTGAGCGAAGACGACCAGCGCATCCGTGCCCGCATGGATTACGACCTGGATATCCTCGCGCGCTACGCGGTGGCCCTGAAACCGGTTCGTGAAGCCATCGACATGAGCATCCCGGCATTCGCCAACGGTATGTGATCGCTACAGCAATTGATGCTTGTGCAGCAGCCGATAGAAAGTCGGTCGCGACACACCCAGCACCTTGGCCGCATGGCTGAGGTTGCTGCTGTAGTGGGCCAACGCATCGCACAGCGCCTGGTACTCCGCCCGGCGCTTGTAATCCTCCAGCGTTCCCAGCAACGCGCCATCCACCAGCGCGCTATGCAATCCCAGGTCAGCCGCTTCGATGGGGCCGCTTTCCGCCAGTGCGTAGCCCCGCCGGACCCGACTGGCAAGCTCGCGCACGTTGCCGGGCCAGCGGTGGCGGACCATCGCCGCCAGGGCTTCTTCGCTGAAATGGCTGGGCCGACGGCCCGCCTCCAGGCTGTAGAGGTCGGCGAAGTAGCTCGCCAACAAGGCAATATCGCCCTGGCGCTTGCGTAGCGGGGTGATCATCAGACGGTTCTGGTCCAGCCACTGGCACAAGCCAGGGTGGAAATGCCCCTGCTCCACCAGTTCGCCCAACTCCTCCCGCGTAGAGGCCAGGACGCGGATATCCAGCGCCAGCACTTCCCCGTCGGCGTGACGCAAAGTCCGCGAGCGCAGGCAGGTCAGCAAGCGCTCCTGCTGGCTCGAGGGAAGCTCATGAATGGCGTCGAGGAACAGCGTGCCGCCATTGGCAGATGCCACCTTGCCCTGATGACCGAACAGCAGGCTCGCGGTTTCCGGTTCGGGCAACACGCCGCAGTTGAAACTGACGAAGGGCCCGCCCACCCGTCGCGACATCCGGTGCAGGGTGCGCGCCACCAGTTCCTTGCCGCTGCCGCTTTCACCCAGGATCAACACCGGCTTTTCACTCGGCCCCAGGCGCGCCAGTTGCTTGCGCAGGTCCCGCAGCGGCCGACTCTGGCCCAGCAGCTCGTGTTGATCCCCACGGCGATTGCCGATGCCGCGCAGACGCGCGATGCCGAACGCCCGCCCGAGCAGGCCTTGCAGACGCGGCATGTCCACTGGCAGCACCAGGGCATCGAAGAACCACTCGCCGATGAACTCATCCAGGCCAGGCACGGGTTCGCTCAACGGATCGACCAGGGCAATCCATTCGGTGCCGCTGCGGCTGATCAGGTGCTTCACCCCTTCCGGGCGTTTCAGGTGATCGCTACGCAAGCGCAGCAGCCCTATGTCGTAACTGGCCGCCAGGGCCTGGTCGAGGTCCTGGCTGGACACCGACCAGCCGGCCTCTTCAAGGTGCGGCAGCATTCGCCGGCAGTGGTCACACGGGTCGACCAGCAATAGACGTCTCGGTGCAGAGGAGAGCGCTTCCAAGATTACCTTCCTTGACGCCAAAAAATTGTTTTATCAATAAAAACAATAGCTTGTTGGCGCTATTTGTAACGCTAGCAAGAACATTGACGCCCTATGGAACGTTTCTCTATAAGCGCAATTTCCCTCCGCGCTCACAGGGGTATAAGCCCCCCATCAAGCGTCTCGACAGCGTGCCAATCAAGGCCAATACTCGGTCGATTCCTTCCCTGCCTTGCAGGCCCTGCCATGAACCTGCTTCTGCGTGAGGCCAGGCTCGACGACTTGTCGACACTGGTGGAACTGGAGAGCCGCTGCTTCGAGGTGCCCCGCCTCAACCGACAGCAATTTCGCTGGATGATCCTGGAAGCCAATGCCAGCCTGACGGTGGCCGAGGGCGACGGCCAGGCCCTCCTCGGTTACGCCCTTGTACTGTTCCGCCGGGGCAGCAGCCTGGCCCGCCTGCACTCCATCGCCACCGACCCACGTGCCCGCGGCAACGGCATCGGCCAGCGCCTGCTGATCGCCGCCGAAACCAGCGCCCGCGAGCATGACTGCGCCTACCTGCGGTTGGAGGTCTGCCCGGATGATCGCCAGGCGGTCAGCCTGTTCGAGCGCAACGGCTACAGCAATCTCGGGCTGCTGACCGACTTCTTCCCTGACCATCGTGAAGCGCTGCGCATGGAGAAGCGTGTCGTCCAGCACCCGCAGGCGCTGCATCGGCCGGTGCCCTATTACCACCAGACCACCGAGTTCACCTGCGGCCCGGCCTGCCTGTTGATGGCCATGGGCGCGCTGGACGGGGATACGGCCGGCAACCACCAGGACGAATTGCGCCTGTGGCGCGAAGCCAGCAGCGTGCACATGCAAGGCGGCCACGGCGGGTGCAGTCCGCATGGCCTGGCGCTGGCCGCGTGGCGACGCGGCTACCGGGTCAGGCTGGAACTGAGCGACCGCGGCCCGCTGTTTCTCGACGAAGAGCGTAATGCCGGGAAGCGCGAGGTGATTCGCCAGGCCCACGAAGACTTCTGCAGCGCCCTGCAGGACACCGATATCGAGCAGCACGTGGGTGACGAGCTGGACCTGAGGCCGCTGCTGGAGGCCGGAGGTCAGCCCCTGGTACTGGTGGACGGCCATCGCCGCAGCCGCAGCCGGGCGCCGCACTGGGTTCTGGTCACTGACTGCGACCGCAACTTCATCTACCTGCACGACCCCAACGCCGAGCGCAGCCTGCAACGGCGCCCCCAGGACTGCCAGCATGTGCCGGTGACCCACAGCGAGTTCGAACGCATCAGCCGGTTTGGCCAGGGCAAGCGCCGTGCGGCGGTGGTGCTCTATCCACGCGTGACTTAGCACTATTGCGTAGTAGCACCTTGCCAACACCCCTATCGATTGGCATAAGGTAGGAAATTTTCGTCAAGTTACAGGGAAGTATCTGATGCGCCTCCTACGCCGTGTCCTATGGCTGGTGCTTTTTCTCCTGCTCGCCGGCCTGGCGGTCGTCCTTTATTACATCGCCAATCCCAACCTTCCGACCTACCAGGCACCCAGCCAGCTGCATTATCAGGAGCAGTGGAGCGACCAGGAGCGCCAGACCTACTACTACACGCCCCAGGGCACCACGGTTAAAGGTCTGCGCTACGAATGGTTCACCGCCCTGGAGCTGCCTTTCTCCCAGGACAAGTTCGCCCGCCCTGAATACCTCGCGCGCTTCGGTTTCCTGGTCGATCCGCAACAGAAGGCCACCCCCCTGAACCCCGGCAACCTGCCGGTAGGCATGGCACGCCACGAAGACGAGAAAACCGGCGTCCAGTACCTGGACATCAGTTGCGCGGCCTGCCATACCGGCGAGCTGCGTTACAAGGGACAGGCCGTGCGCATCGACGGCGGCGCAGCCTTGCATTCGCTGGCGTCCACCGTCCCGACCTTACGCGGCGGCAGCTTCGGCCAGGCGCTCGGCATGAGCATGGCGTTCACCTATTACAACCCGCTGAAGTTCAGCCGCTTCGCCGAAGAGGTGCTGGGGGAGCGCTACCCGGAAGGCAAGAAGGCGCTGCGCAGCGAGTTCAAGCAGGTCCTCGACCGCCTGCTCGGCACCGCCTGGAACGATACCCATCGCGGGCTCTATCCCACCCAGGAAGGCTTCGGCCGCACCGATGCCTTTGGCCGCATCGCCAACAGCGTTTACGGCGACGCCATCAGCCCCGACAACTACCGTATCGCCGATGCCCCGGTGAGCTACCCGCATCTCTGGGATATCTGGAAATTCGACTGGGTGCAGTGGAACGGCTCGGCGATGCAACCCATGGCCCGCAACATCGGCGAAGCGCTCGGCGTGGGCGCCAGCCTGCACCTGTTCCAGGCGGACGGTGGCCAAGTGCCGGAAGCCGACCGCTACGCCTCCAGCGTGCGCGTGCGTGACCTCCATACCCTCGAAGAAACCTTGAAGAAGCTCGCCCCACCCACCTGGCCGGAAGCCGTCTTCGGCAAGGTGGACCTGGCCCGCGCCAGCCAGGGCCGCGCCCTGTTCGTCGAAAACTGCGCCTACTGCCACGCGCCCAACGTCGTGCCGCCGGAGCAACGCATGGCGCCTGGCCGTGACCCGGAATGGCACATGCGCATCGTGGCAGTCGAAATCGTCGGCACCGACTCCACCACGGCGGACAACATCGCCGATCACCGTTTCGACATCAGCAAGCTGGGCTGGACCCGCGAACAACTGGCCAAGCTCGACGTGAAGCTGTTCGGTGCGAACCTGGAGCAGGTGGACTTCAGCAAGATCTCCAGTGCCAAGGGCCTGGCCTACATCACCTCCTTCGTCGAAGAACAGGCGTACAAGCAGGCCGGCATCTCCGGCGAAGAGCGGGCGAACATGGACGGCTTCGGCCTGCCCATTGGCGTGCAGGAGAAGCGCGGCTACAAGGCACGCCCCCTGGACGGCATCTGGGCGACACCGCCATTCCTGCACAACGGTTCGGTACCGACCCTGTTCCAGTTGCTCTCGCCCATCACCGAACGCGCGACCCAGTTCCACGTCGGAAGCTTCGAGTACGACCCGAAGTTCGTCGGTTTCCAGACCAACGCCTTCCCCGGCAGCTTCCTGCTGGACACCTCGATCAAGGGCAACGGAAACCACGGTCACGAGTTCCGCGACGGCTGCCGCAAGGGCGGCGTAATCGGCCGCGCCCTGTCGCCAGACGAGCGACTGGCCCTGATCGAGTACCTCAAGGTGCTGGGCAACCCTGCGCAGGAAAGCCAGCTCACTCCCGTCCAGGCCAAACCCTGGAATCCCGGCCCGGACTGCCAGGGCTGAGCCCTGGCACACCCAAGGACAAGGCCCCCAAGAACAAGGACTCCAGCTCCCATGCTCAAGCGCTTCTGGCTCTGGCTCGGCCGATTCCTCGGCAAGCTCACGCTCTTCGTACTGGTGGTCGGCCTGATCGGCTGGCTGGTGGGCGAGGCCTACTACGGGTGGAAATTCTCCGGCCCCGTCCCGACCGAGGAAGTCATCCCGGCCGATGAGGCAGCGCAGACCCGCGCCATCATCGATGACGCCGTCCGCATCGTCGAACAACACCGCGACAACACCCGCGTACTCCGCGATGCCCACGCCAAGGCCCATGGCTGCGTGAAGGCGCAGGTCAGCGTGGTTGCCGAACTGGATCAAGGGCTGCGCGCCGGCGTCTTCGCCGAACCGGGCAAGACCTGGGAAGCCGTGATTCGCCTCTCCAACGGCAATGCCTTCCCGCAGTTCGACAGCGCGCGCGATGCTCGCGGCATGGCGATCAAACTGCTCGACGTGCCCGGCGAGAAGCTGATGAAAAGCCCCACGCACGCCAACGAACAGGATTTCGTGATGTTCAACCATCCGGTGTTCTTCGTACGCGACGTGGCCCAGTACCGGCAGAACTTCAATGCCCAGGCCAATGGCCAGAAGGTCGGTGCCTTCTTCCCCAGCTGGGACCCACGCACCTGGGAAATCCGCCACCTGGTCATCGCCCTCAAGACCCTGGCGCCAGCCCCCGACAGCCCGGTCGATGCCACCTACAGCTCCATCTCGCCGTACAAGCTGGGCGAGGCGAATATCAAATACCGCGTCATCCCCGACCCGCAGAGCTGCCCGCCGTACGAGTTGCCTGAGCAGAACACCGCACTTCCCAATTTCCTGCGCAACGCCCTGTATCAGCAATTGTCGCTGGACCGCGTGCCGGCCTGCTTCGCCTTCCAGGTGCAGAAGCAGAATGCCCAGCACTACATGCCGATCGAGGACACCAGCGTCGAGTGGGACGAGTCCATCTCGCCCTTCGTGACCGTCGCCACCATCAAGGTTCCGGCTCAGGACTTCGACAGCCGTGAGCAGAACGTCGCTTGCGACAACCTGTCCTTCAACCCCTGGCACGGCCTGCCCGAGCACCGCCCCATCGGCGGCATCAACCGTCTGCGCAAGGCGGTGTACGAAGCGGTGAGTGCGTATCGCCATGAGCGTAACGGAGCGAGCGACGCGACCACGCCTTAAGGCGGTCTCGCTTCCTGATCGCCACCGGGCAATCGCTTTTCTGTAGGGGCGAATTCATTCGCCAAGGGCAGCGAAGCTACCCCCGTCCCAGGCAGGACTCTGTCCTGCCTTGCGATTGAAATCGCCCCCACAACTCCTAACCCCCTGTCCAGCGCCAGCCCCACCCATCAGCCCAGCCGGGCCGCACCTCGCGCCAGTGCTAGCATTTTTCTTACCCGCCGGGCGCCCAGAGCCCGCCCGGTGCATCGCCTACGGGCCAACCCATCAATCGCGGAACCAGCCCGAGGCCAGCCCGGCTGCCCGCCCCGTCTTCGCCAGAAGCCCGCTCCGGACAGCGATCCTTTACAGGTCACGGAGCCCAGACCATGGCGCAATATCGCGAAGCCCTGCCGCAACTGGAGGGCGAACTGTTCCTGACCGATGGGGGCATCGAGACCACCCTGGTCTTCCATGAGGGGCTTGCCCTCCCCGACTTCGCCGCCTTCGTGCTGCTCAACTACCCCGATGGGCAGGAGGCGCTGCGCAAGTACTTCCGCGCCTACTGCGCCATCGCCAGCCACTACGGCACCGGCTTGATCCTCGAGAGCCCGACCTGGCGCGCCAATCCCGACTGGGCCAGTCATCTCGGTTTCACGCCGCAAGGACTGGCCGAGGCCAATCGCCAGGCCATCGCCCTGCTGGAAACGCTGCGCAGCGAAGTGGAAAGCGGTCGCACGCCGGTGGTGATCAGTGGCTGCGTCGGTCCCCGGGGCGACGGCTACATCGCCGATGAGGCCATGGATGAATACGAGGCGCAGGAGTACCACAGCGAGCAGATTGGCGTGTTCGCCGAAACCGCCGCCGACATGATCACCGCGATGACCATGAACTACGTGGAGGAAGCCCTGGGGGTCGTGCTGGCGGCACGCGCGGCGCAGCTGCCCGTAGCCATTGCCTTCACGGTGGAAACCGATGGCAGGCTTCCTACCGGCCAAGGCCTGAAGGAAGCCCTCGAGTACGTGGACAAGGCCACGGCGTCCTACCCGGCCTACTACATGATCAACTGCGCTCACCCGGACCATTTCGCGGAAGTGCTCGTTCCGGGCAGCCGCTGGGTGCAACGCATTCGCGGGCTTCGCGCCAATGCCTCGCGCAAGAGCCACGCCGAACTGAACGAGGCCACCGCGCTGGACAGCGGCGACCCCGAAGAACTGGGCGCCCAGTACGCCCGACTGCGCCAGCGCCTGCCGCATATCAATGTCATGGGCGGCTGCTGTGGCACCGACCACCGCCATATCGAGCAGATGGCCAAGGCGTGCAAGCCGCTGTTCCGCGCTGCGTTGTAGGTGTCACCTTCCTTGTGGGGGCGATTTCAATCGCTATGGGCCGCGCAGCGGCCCTGAACGTTGGCGGGCAGGACTTCGTCCTGCTCAGCGATTGAAATCGCCCCCACAGAAAGCAGGAGCGCCCCTCCGAAAGCATCCCGTTGCACCTTGCCTACCACCCCGAATACCCGACAAAAGGCCTCAACTATGCTGTAGGTGAACACGCATGCTGAGGTCACCATGATTCGCTGGTTGCTCCGCGGGCTCCTGTGCCTGGCCCTGACCGCCCCCGGCACGCTGCTGGCCGCCGGAAGCATCAGCGTGCTCACCGTCGACGGCCCGATCGGGCCGGCCACGGCCGACTACCTGACCCGTGGCATCGAACGTGCCGAGAAGGACAAGGCGCAGCTGGTGGTCATCCAGATCGACACCCCGGGTGGCCTCGACACCTCCATGCGCAGCATCATCAAGGCGATCCTTGCCAGCCCTGTGCCGGTGGCCAGCTTCGTCGCCCCCAGTGGTGCCCGTGCCGCCAGTGCCGGCACCTACATTCTCTACGCCAGTCACATCGCCGCCATGGCGCCAGGCACCAACCTGGGCGCCGCCACGCCCGTGCAGATCGGCGGCATGCCCGGCCAACCGGAAGGCGACAAGCCAGCGGGCAGCAAGGACGAGAAGACAAAGGACGACAAGGCCGCGCCCGCGGGTAACGAGGAAACCCTCGCCCGCAAGCAGATCAATGATGCGGCAGCCTACATTCGCGGCCTGGCACAGTTGCGCGGACGTAACGCCGACTGGGCCGAACGCGCCGTGCGCGAGTCCGTCAGCCTCACCGCGGCCGATGCCCACCGCCTGAAAGTCGTGGACCTGTTGGCCCGCGATGTGCCAGACCTGCTAGCCAAGCTCGACGGCAAGGCCCTGGAAGTCGCCGGGCAGAAAATCGCCCTCGCCACCCAGGGTGCGCGGCTGGTGCAACACGAACCGGACTGGCGCGCGCAGATCCTCGCGGTCATCACCAACCCCAGCGTGGCACTGATCCTGATGATGATCGGCGTCTACGGCCTGATCTTCGAATTCTCCAACCCTGGCAGTGGTGTCGGCGGCGTGATCGGTGGTATCTGCCTGATCCTCGCGCTCTACGCGCTGCAGCTGTTGCCGGTGAACTTCGCCGGCATCGCGCTGATCCTTCTGGGCATTCTCTTCATGGCGGCGGAAGCCTTCATGCCCAGCTTCGGCATCATCGGCTTCGGCGGCATCGCCGCCTTCGTCGTTGGTGCCGTGATCCTGATCGACACCGAGGTTCCGGGCTACGGCATCCCGCTGTCGCTGATCATCACCGTCGCCCTGTCCAGCGCGCTGGTGATATTCGCCATCATCGCCATGGCCGTTCGGTCCCGGCGGCGCGCGCTGGTCAGTGGCGATGCGGGGCTGGTGGGTAGCCAGGCCACGCTCCTCGACCTCGGCGTGGACGACCCGCATATCGGCTGGGTCCAGTTGCAGGGTGAACGCTGGCAGGTGCGCAGCGATGCCCCCTTGAGGAGCGGCCAGCGCGTGCGCGTACTGGCACGCAAAGGACTGTTGCTGGACGTGACGGCGGATGAGCGTCCGCCCAAAGGAGACTGACCATGGCCTTTCCGCTGAGTTTTGCCACCCTCCTGTTCCTGCTGATCGTGCTGGCGGTTTCGGCCATCCGCGTGCTGCGCGAGTACGAGCGCGGCGTGGTGTTCCAGCTCGGCCGCTTCTGGAAGGTCAAGGGGCCGGGGCTGGTGCTGATCATCCCGGCCATCCAGCAGATGGTGCGGGTGGACCTGCGCACCGTGGTGCTCGATGTGCCTCCCCAGGACGTCATCTCCCGCGACAACGTTTCGGTGAAGGTGAATGCGGTGGTCTATTTCCGCGTGCTCGATCCGGAGCGCGCCATCATCCAGGTGGAAAACTTTCTAATGGCCACCAGCCAGTTGGCGCAGACCACCTTGCGCGCCGTGCTGGGCAAGCACGAGCTGGACGAGATGCTCGCCGAACGCGAACGTCTGAACGTCGACATCCAGCAAGCCCTGGATGCCCAGACCGATGCCTGGGGCATCAAAGTCTCCAATGTCGAGATCAAGCATGTCGACATCAACGAATCCATGGTCCGCGCCATCGCCCGCCAGGCCGAAGCCGAGCGCGAGCGGCGGGCCAAGGTGATCCATGCGGAAGGCGAGCTGCAGGCCTCGGAAAAGTTGATGCAGGCTGCCGAAATGCTCAGCCGCCAGGCGGGCGCCATGCAGTTGCGCTACATGCAGACCCTGGGCTCCATTGCCAATGACAAGACCACCACCATCGTCTTTCCGTTGCCAGTGGATTTGCTCGGCGGCATGAGCGACGACGGGAAGCACAAGAACCACAAGGACTGAGATGTCGACCTCTCACCCTGTTTTCGCCGCGCTTTTCAGGGAGATTCCCTGAAAAGCCATCCGTATTCGGCGGGGCCACGGTGACCGGGTTTCTACACTTGTTCAAAAGGACAACAAGAACCCTGGAGGTCGCCATGCGTATCGGAGTGCCGAAGGAGATCAAGAACCACGAATACCGGGTCGGCCTGACCCCGCAATCTGTGGCCGAATTGACCCGCCTGGGGCATGAAGTCTGGGTCGAGACCAGGGCGGGAGCCGCCATCGGCTTTTCCGACGAGGACTACCAGGCCGCCGGCGCCAAGGTGGCCAGCGGTGCCGGCGAGGTCTTCGAGCAGGCCCAGTTGATCGTCAAGGTCAAGGAGCCGCTCACCCAGGAGCGCGCCCGTCTGCGTCCCGAGCAGACCCTCTTCACCTACCTGCACCTGGCCCCGGACCGTCCGCAGACGGACGAACTGATCGCCTCCGGCGCCACCTGCATCGCCTACGAAACCGTCACCGACAGCCACGGCCGCCTGCCACTGCTCGCGCCCATGTCGGAAGTGGCCGGGCGCATGTCCATTCAGGCTGGCGCCAGCTGCCTGGAAAAAGCCAAGGGTGGTCGAGGCGTGCTGCTCGGGGGCGTACCGGGTGTGGCACCGGCCAAGGTCGTGGTGCTGGGTGGCGGCGTCGTCGGCACTCACGCGCTGGTCATGGCGGTGGGTCTCGGGGCCAATGTCACCGTGCTGGACAAGAGCGTGGACGCCCTGCGCCGACTGGATTCCCTCTACGGCAATCGCATCACCACCCTCTACTCCACCCACAGTGCCGTGCGCGAACAAGTGCTGGCAGCGGACCTGGTGATCGGCGGTGTGCTCATTCCCGGCGCCGCGGCGCCCAAGTTGGTCACCGCCGAAATGGTGGCGCGGATGCAGGACGGCGCCGTGCTGGTGGACGTGGCCATCGACCAGGGTGGATGCGCGGAAACTTCGCGAGCCACCACCCACGCCGAGCCCACCTACGTGGTGGATGGCGTCGTGCACTACTGCGTCGCCAACATGCCCGGCGCCGTGGCACGCACCTCCACCCTGGCCCTGAACAACGCCACCCTGCCCTTCGTCGTCGCCCTGGCGCAGAAGGGAACGCGCAAGGCCCTGGAAGACGATCTGCACCTGCGCCATGGCCTGAACGTGGCCAAGGGGCGGCTCACCAATGGCAGCGTCGCCGCTGCGCACCATCTGGACTACGTGCATCTGGAGGAGATGCTCAAGCAGCTCTGAAGAAGCACTTGTGGGGGCGAATGAATTGACGCAGCCGGAGGTTCCGTAGGAGCGAGCTTGCTCGCGAAAGGCCGTGCTCGAACTTCGCGAGCAAGCTCGCTCCTACAAGGGCAAGGACCGCCTGTGGCACTATCCCGCTCTCCCACAGCGTCCAAGGATTGCCCGCGTGGATTCCTCCGTCTTCCTCCTGGTCATCACCGCCGCCGCCCTGCATGCCGGCTGGAATGCATTGCTGAAGATCGGCCTCGACCGTTTCCTCACCGCGTCCCTGATCCAGATCGCCGCCGGCCTGGTCGCGCTTCTCGCGCTGCCTTTCGTTGCGTTTCCCCGGCCTGAAGCCTGGCCCTGGATCGTCCTCTCCGCGCTGTTCCACATCGGCTACAACATCTACCTGGCCCGCGCCTACCAGCACGGCGACCTGGGCCAGGCCTACCCGCTGGCGCGCGGCAGCTCGCCGTTGATGGTGGCGGCGCTATCGGTGTTGCTGCTGGGTGACCGGCTCGCCCCCGGCGAACTGGTCGGGCTGCTGGTGCTGGTCGGCGGAATCCTGTTGATGGCGGTGCGCGGCGGTCGCGGCAAGGAGCCCATCCATGCCTCGCTGCTCGGCAGCGCCCTGATGACGGCCCTGTTCATCGCCGGATACACCCTCTCGGATGCCACCGGGGCACGGCGCAACGGGGATGCGCTGTCCTATTCCATGTGGCTGTTCGCGGTGAATGCGCTGGTGATGGTCGTGGTGGTCGCCATCATCCGGGGCGCGCGGACTTTCCTGCAATTGGGGCCGTATTGGCGTGGCGGCCTGGCGGGAGGGGCGATGTCCCTGGCGGCCTACAGCATCGCCATCTGGGCCATGACCCGGGCGCCAGTGGCGCTGGTTTCCGCATTACGGGAAACCAGCGTGCTGTTCGCCCTGCTGATCGGCGCAGTCCTGCTCAAGGAGCCGCTACCGCCGATCCGCCTGCTGGCCTGCGGAGTGATCGCAGCAGGCGTGGCGCTGCTTCGACTGCTTTAGCCGCAGCTGAACTGTTTGACGACGTCGGTTTCGTCCACGTCGATATTCAGGCGGCGGGAGTTGTAGTCCATGGTGATCGGCTGGTGCGGACGCAGCACACGGGCGGTTTCGGCGCCGGACTGACGCTTGGCCTGCTCGACCAGAGCGATATTGGCGGTCTTGCCCACCAGGGCGGAGACGGCGGAACTGTCGCAGGTGCCGGAGAGCGACGGCGCGGCGGCGCTGGAGCTTTGCTCGGCGGCCGGTGCGGCGGGGGTTTCTGGCTTGTCAGTCGAGCTGCAACCGGCCAGGAGCAGGCCGGCAAAGGCAAGACTGAGGGAAATCGACTTGAAGTGCATGTAACGGTCCTCTTCTGAACGAATGTCCTGTCGTGCGCCTGCAATGGAACGTCCAATGCGGCGGGGCTCCTGCCCGCCGGCGCACGGCGGGTGCATTCTATCCTCTGCTTTTGACTCCGGTCAGTCATGTGCGGCCTAATGCCCGGCCCCTGAAACGCGCCGAAACACTCCATGTCCCATAACCCGAGCATCCGTCCCAGTGTCCTCCACCTGCCCCAGGGTGACTGGAGCACCGTGCTGGACTGCCTCTGCGAACGCTTTCCCGCCATCGCCCGCGAGATCTGGGTGGAGCGCATGGAGAGCGGTAAGGTGACGGACGGCGACGGCAACCGGCTCACCCCGGCGCATCCCTACCAGGTGGCCCTGCGGGTGCACTACTACCGCGAGGTGAAGGACGAGAAGGCCATTCCCTTCGAGGAAGCGGTGCTGCACGTCGATGCGCACCTGGTGGTGGCCGACAAGCCGCACTTCCTGCCAGTCATGCCCGCTGGCGAGTACGTCGAGGAAACCCTGCAGGCGCGCCTGACGCGACGCCTGGGCAATCCCCACCTGGTGCCCCTGCACCGCATCGACCGCCATACCGCCGGCCTGGTGCTGTTCTCAGCCAACCCGGCCAGCCGCAACTTTTACCATGCGTTGTTCCGCGACCGCGAAATCCACAAGCGCTACGAAGCCATCGCGCCGGCCCTGCCCGGACTGGAGTTTCCACTCCTGCGGGAGACCCGCCTCGGCAAGGGCGAGCCGTTCTTCCGCATGCAGGAAATGGAAGGCGAGCCGAACACCCGCACACGCCTCGACGTACTGGAAAAGAATGGCGACCTCTGGCGCTACGACCTTTCGCCCATCACCGGCAAGCAGCATCAGCTGCGCGTGCATCTGGCAGCACTCGGGGCGCCGATCTGCAATGACGGCTTCTACCCCGAACTGACCGACAAGGGCGGCGCGGACGACTACCAGCGCCCCCTCAAATTGCTGGCCCGCAGCCTCGTCTTCGACGACCCCATCAGCGGCGAATCACGCTATTTCGAGAGTCGCCTGCGCCTGGACTGGTAACAAAAACCCTTCCGGCTGCGCTTGACGGCTAATTGGCCAGGAATAATATTACGCCCGTAATTCAAGCAGGATATTGCCGGGCTGGAAGGCTGCCCGATGTCCACTAGTCTTCTGCTTTCCCCTTACGAATTCCTGACCGAGGTGAATCCATGAGCGCATACGACGTGGTGGTGATAGGCGGCGGCCCGGGCGGCTATAACGCGGCGATCAAGGCCGGACAGCTGGGCATGAAGGTGGCGTGTGTCGAGGGCCGGGAAACCCTGGGCGGCACGTGTCTGAACGTCGGCTGCATGCCGTCCAAGGCCCTGCTGCACGCGTCCGAACTCTATGAAGCGGCCTCCGGCAAGGAGTTCGCCACCTTGGGAATCCAGGTCGAACCCAAGCTGGATCTCGCGCAGATGATGAAGCAGAAGGCCGAGAGCGTGGCCGCGCTGACCAAGGGCATCGAGTTCCTGTTCCGCAAGAACAAGGTCGAGTGGATCAAGGGTTGGGGCCGTATCGACGGTGCGGGCAAGGTCGTGGTGACTGCGGCCGACGGCCAGCAGCAGACCCTTGAGGCCCGCGACATCGTCGTCGCCACCGGCTCGGTGCCGAGCCCCCTGCCAGGCGTGACCATCGATAACAAGCGCATCCTCGACTCCACGGGCGCCCTGTCGCTGCCGGAGGTTCCCAAGCATCTGGTGGTGATCGGTGCCGGCGTGATTGGCCTTGAGCTGGGTTCGGTCTGGCGTCGCCTCGGCGCCCAGGTGACGGTGGTGGAATACCTGGGCCGCATCTGCCCCGGGCTGGATGAGGAAACCGCCAAGACCCTGCAACGCTCCCTGACCAAGCAGGGCATGACTTTCAAGCTCAGCTCCAAGGTCACCAGCGCCAAGTCGGGCAAGGCAGGCGTCGAGCTCGCCATCGAGCCCGCCGCCGGGGGCCTGGCGGAAACCCTCAAGGCCGACTACGTGCTGGTCGCCATCGGCCGCCGCTCCTACACCGAGGGACTGGGCCTGGAAACCGTGGGCCTGGCCACCGACAACCGCGGCGTCCTCGCCAACGAGGGCCACAAGACCAGCGCTCCGGGCGTCTGGGTCATCGGTGACGTCACCTCCGGCGCGATGCTCGCGCACAAGGCCGAAGACGAAGGCATCGTTTGCATCGAGCGCATTGCCGGACAGGCTGCCGAGGTGAACTACAACCTCATTCCCAGCGTGATCTACACCCGTCCGGAAGTGGCCAGCGTGGGCAAGAGTGAAGAACAGTTGAAAGCCGAAGGACGTGCCTACCGCGTCGGCAAGTTCCCCTTCACCGCCAACAGCCGGGCCAAGATCAACCATGAGACGGAAGGCTTCGTGAAGGTCATCGCGGACGAGCGCACCGACGAAGTGCTGGGCGTGCACATGGTCGGCCCGAGCGTCAGCGAAATGATCGGCGAGTACTGCGTGGCCATGGAGTTCTCCGCATCGGCCGAAGACATCGCCCTCACCTGCCACCCACACCCGACCCGCTCCGAAGCCCTGCGCCAGGCCGCGATGGATGTGCACGGCGCGGCAATGCAGGCCTGATTCCACGCTCCACCCTCGGAGGATGGGCCGAGCCCGCGCACAGGGGTTTCGCGTCCCATCCTACGGGCCACCACATGTGGTGATTTCCGCCTCCAGTCCCCTCCCCACGCCGCAACCCAGTCTGCGCTCGAAGCCGTAGATGCTCGGTGCAGCGTCTCAGGAAAATGTCGAACTCATCCGGTCAGGCCCTCCTCCAACCTAATGAAGCGCTTGCCGCAAGGCACCGCTCCCGACCGGAAGCAGATTGCGCCAGCTGCAGGGGCCGCCACGGCGATTGAGTGACGCGCCCGGGAGGACATAGATGAAGAAGATTCTGCCTTGCTCATGCATATGGGCATTGCTCGCCCTGGTTGGCTGCGGCACCGGCAGCAGCACGGACTCGGAATCGGGGACCGCTGACAGCGAAGCCACTGCGGCGGATGCAGCGGTGAACGATCCCGCAACCATCGAAGCCGGCAAGCAGATCTTCCGCTACGACACCTTCGGCAACGAGACGTACTGGACCCAGACGTTGCGACTTCACGAGATCGTCGACAACGAAATCCAGCCAGTGGAAGCCTTGGCACTAGGGCTGAAGGTGGACCTCGACAAGCTGGATTTCACCAAGTTCGTGCTGAAAAACCCGTTGTTCGCCAGCGGCACCCGCGAATTACTGCGGCAGGACGCCGTAGTCGGATTAAAGGCGACCTTCGACGAGCAAGGCCGCATCAAGACCCTTGGGGTGACCTGCGCGTTATGCCATTCCACTGTCGATAATGCCTTGCTCCCCGGCATCGGCCACCGGCTCGACGGCTGGCCTAATCGCGACCTCGACCCGGGCGCCATCATTGCCATGTCGCCAGCGCTGACCGCGGAGCAGAAAGCCGTCTATAAGTCGTGGGGCAAAGGCAAATACGATCCACGCTACAACCAGGATGGCCGCAACGGGCCAGTGGTGATCCCTCCCGCCTATGGCCTGGCGGGCATCAACCGGGTGACCTTCACCGGCGATGGCGACGAGATCGCCTATTGGAACCGCTACGTCGGCGTTACCCAGATGGGCGGGCACGGCACGTTCACGGAACCGCGCACGGGGGTCAGCGTCACCAATGGCAGCGATGACCTGATCAGCAGCAAGCTGCCGGCCTTGCAGGCATATCAGCTGTCTCTGGTGGCGCCGTCACCGTCCCCGCGCAGCTTCGATGCCAAGGCAGCGCAACACGGCAAGGTCCTGTTCGACGGCACCGCCCGCTGCGCCACCTGCCACAGTGGTCCCAAGTTCACTGACGCCAATACCCGCCTGCATGACCCTGCTGAAGTGGTCAGTGAGCCGGAACCTGACAGTGCTCCCAGCTATGCCTCGCGTAGCGCTACCAAGCAGTATCGGACCTCGCCACTACGAGGTGTCTGGCAACATCCGCCGTATTTCCACAACGGCACCGCCCCAACCCTGGAAGCTGTGGTATCGACCTACAACACCAGGAAGTCGCTCGGTTTGAGCCAGGCGGATATCGAAGACATCGCGGAGTACCTGAAGTCGCTGTGACATCGCAAGAAGCTGCATTACCCGTAGGAGCTGGCTTGCCAGCGAATGGCTCTTTTTCGCTAGCAAGCTAGCTCCTACAAGGCTGCGAGCCCGGCGCTCGCAGGTAGAGGCTTACCCGTGGCCACTGCCAGAACCTCACCATCGGCGGGAATCAGCAGTCGGTGCATGACGCCAATCTCCGCCGCTGCATCCGCCAGCTCCTCGCGGGTGACCGGACAGTGGTTGATCGCTTCCAGGTGGTTCGCGACAACGGTCCCCTCGCTGAAGCGCATGAATTCGAGTACATCGTCCAGCCCCATGATGATGTCGTCGCCCACATCGAATCGCGCCCCACCGGCGGGTACAACGCTGACCTGCGGCTGATGCTGTAGCACGAAATCGCGCACCGTGGACGTCAGGATCGTGTCGCCAGCCAGATACAAGCTGGGCTCGCCGGGAAGCTCGATCAGGTAACCCACGCCATGCTCCATCAGACGTCCGACCAGCCCTTTGCCGTGCAGGCAGCGGATTGTCCGGATCGTGCCACCCAGGAAGGGAGTCGGCTGCTCATGCCCCTCCGGCAGTGACTGCACATTCAAGCCTCGTTTCGCCAGATAGGGCGCGTCATTCGGTGTGCAGATAACAGGGACCTGCCGCTCCCTCAACCAGCGCGTGCCCGCCCGATCCAGATGATCGAAGTGCCCCTTCTGGCAGTGCGTGATCAGGCAGTGGGTCACCGTTTCCAGAGCCTGCGACGCTGATTCCGGTAGCTCGACGGTCGGGTTTCTCTGCCGCCCCGAGAAAACCCGCAGCGAGGGAAGCGCACCTTTGTTCGCCAGCATCGGATCGACCAGGATGCGATAGGCGCCCGATTCGAGAATGATCGTTGCGTTGCGGATCTGCTGAATCTTCATCATGAACCCCTCCTCAGGTGTGGCTTCATGGTGACGACTCACAACAACGTCCATAATGGCAGGACTCGACATAATTGATTCATTTCCAGCCATGCCCAGCACACTACAGATCGGTCTCCTGCTCTTCCCCGGCTGCATGCCTGCCGGACTTCTGGCGTTCGCCGACATGCTCCACGCCGCCAATCGGCGGGCAGGACGCAGGATTTTTGAAACGCACTTCGTCAGTGAACAAACTGGTCCAGTCGAGTGTGCCCATGGCCTCGTGCTCACCTCGGCTCTGGGCGTCGCCGAGCGCGAGCTGGATGCGCTCCTGATACCCGGCTTCTGGGCTGAGTCCTCACAACAGGTCGAGGCAACTCTGGCCGGCAATACCCAACTCCTCGCCACCCTGGCAACGCTCAGCAAACGCTGCAGCCTCTGGAGCTACTGCACGGGTGTCTGCCTGGTCGCCGCCTGCGGCCGCCTTGATGGCCAGCACGCAACGGTCACCTGGTGGCTGGCGGATGCGCTGCTCAAGCGCTACCCCAAGGTCCGCTGGCAGAGCGAGAAGAACTCCATATTCAACAAGCGCAATGCCACCGCGAGCGGCGTGAATGGATACTTACCTCTCGCCCAGGCGTTGATCGAGCGAGAGGTCAGCGCAACGGTCTTTCACGACCTCAACAGACTGATGGTGCTCCCGCGCCCCGCGCAGACTCACGATGCATTCCAGGCCCTCAGCCTCATCGAACAACCCAGTCAATTGCTGCGCAGGTTGCACGAACTGGTGCAAGGGCTGCCCGCCGAGCAGATCACTGTCCAGAAACTGGCGGATGAGTTGGGCATGTCGGAACGCACGCTGGCACGCAAGGTCAGGGACGAAACGGGCACGGCGGTGGCCGCCTATGCGCGACGAATCAAGCTGAGCCAGGTCGGCGAACGCCTGACCCTGACCTCGGCACCGCTCAAGACCATCAGCGACGAGTTGGGCTTCAGCAGCGACTCCAACCTGCGGCGGATGTTCAAGGAGCTGACAGCGCTGACCCCGGCGGAGTACCGGCAGCGGTTTGCGTGTTTCTAACGCGGGAAACGGCTGATTAGAGCGGTTTGAGTCAGGCCGATATCGAAAACATTGCGGAGTACCTGAAGTCACTGTGACGTCGCAAGAAGCTGCATTGCCCGTAGGAGCTGGCTTGCCGGCGAATGGCTCTCTTTCGCTAGCAAGCTAGCTAGCTCCTACAAGGCTCCTGTACCGACATGCGTTCAGAACGACAGCGCCCTGCCCAGCTCGTCCCCGCGTGGGTCCCCTTCCCGGCTTACCAGCGCGTAGTTGTAGCCATTCCTCGACCAGTACCGCGCCTCCAGTCCGCCGTCACTGCGCTGGCCTTTCTTCATGCTCGGGTAGAGCGAGCCCGGCGCCCGCAGGTAGAGGCTGACCCGTTGTCCCTGTCCGTCCTCGAACAGCAACAAGGCGGCGGCCCCCTGCTCCGTCACCAACCAGCGCCCGCCGACCGGCGTGAAGCCATAGGGGCTGAGGTCGGGAATTCGTGCGGCGTGGCTGAAGCGCTGGTCCAGCCAGGCCTGGAGTTCGCCGGGGCGGGTCGCCTGGATATCGACGACGGGGTTCGCCGAGAACAACCGGTGGGCCTGCAGCGCATCCTGCATCGGCGGGTTCGCCGCCACGAGGCTCATGTCCCGCGCCTGCCAACCGCCAATGCCGCCGGCACCCAGGGCCAGTACGAAGGAGGCGGCCAGGGCCAGGCGTCGTTGCTTGCGCGCTTGCATCGTGCGGCGTATCGCCTGCGGGTCGAGGCGTGGGTTGGGCGCCAGCCCCGGACTGGCGAGAGCCGCCCGTAGCGCCTGCGCGTCACGACGCCAGGCTTCTACTTGCGCGGCCGCCTCCGGGTTTGCCGCCAGATAAGCCTCCACGACCTGGCGTTGTTCAGCGTCGAGCTGGCCGTCGAGATAGGCGTGCAGGTCGTCTTCACCGGGATGGAATGCGTTCATTTGAGTACCCGCAGCTGAGGGTTGGACATCTCGCCCTCGGCCAGTTCGCGCAGCGCCTTGCGTGCGCGGGACAGCCTGGACATCACGGTGCCGATGGGAATCCCGAGGGCCTCGGCGGCTTCCTTGTAGCTGAGCCCTTCGACGCTCACCAGCAGCAACAGCGCACGCTGCTCCGTGGGTAGTCGGCCAAAGGCCTCCAGCGTGGCCTGGTTGACCACCAGGTCCTCTGTGGAAGGCGCCTCTTCACTACGCGCGCCGAAGAATTCCAGCAGTCGCGCATGGCGACGGGCGCGGCGCTGGCCGTCGAGGAACTGCCGGTAGAGGATGGAGAACAGCCAGGCACGCAGGTCGCCGTCGCGCTTGCTGCTCCAGCGGGAAAGCGCTCGCTCCAGGGTCGCCTGGACCAGGTCGTCGGCGCTGCTGGCATTGCGCGTCAGCCACAGCGCAAAGCGCCGCAGGCGCTGTAACAACTCTCGCAGTTCCGCGTCTTCGATCATGTTCATAGCCAGTTCGTGTGTTGCTCTTGCCAAGGGTGCGAGGGAAAGACGCGCGAAGCGGGAAATTATTCCCGGCCGGGAATAAAGGTCTTCGGCCTGCGTCATACCGGCTCATGGACAAGGGCATGTGGCCCGGGAGTATCGCATGAGCAACGCAACACCCAAGGGGTTCGACCTGGCGGCACGGCTTGCCGTGATCGGCCTGGCCGTCGGCGGCCTGGCTGCCGGCTTCGCCTATGCCGCCGGCTGGTTTGGCGGCGAGCGCGTAACGCCGCAACAGATCATCGACGCCTTCGAAACCAACGCCGGGAAGTTTCCCGGCTATCGCAAGAATCATGCGAAGGGCATCTGCATCGCCGGGCATTTCGAAAGCAGCGGCCAAGCCGCAAGCCTGTCCCGCGCCAGCGTGTTTGCACCCGGCACCGTGCCGGTGATCGGTCGCCTGGCCATTGGCGGGAGCAACCCGCATGCACCGGACGCTGGCGTTCCAGTGCGCAGCATGGCCCTGCTGTTCCAACTGCCTGGCGGCGAGCAGTGGCGCACCGGCATGAACAGTTTTCCAGTGCTGCCGGTAGCGACCCCGGAGGCGTTCTACGAACAGGTATTGGCCTCGCGCCCCGATCCCGCCACCGGCAAGCCGGACCCGGCAAAGATGCAGGCATTCTTCGCCGCCCACCCGGAAAGCACGGCCTTCCGCCAATGGGCGCAGACCGCGAAGCCCAGCAACAGCTTCGCCAACGTCGCCTACAACGGCGTCAATGCCTTCCTCCTGCTGGATGCCGCCGGAAATGCGCAATTCGTGCGCTGGTCGGTACAGCCCGAGACGCCCTTCGAGTCGATTGGCGAAGCCGGCAACGACCCGGAGTTTCTCAGCCATGACCTGCAACAGCGCCTCTCCAAAGGACCGCTGCGCTGGCACCTGGTACTGACCCTCGCCAACCCCGGCGACCCCACCGCTGACGCCACCCGCGAATGGCCGGCCGGCCGCCGCCAGGTGGATGCCGGCACCCTGGTGCTGGAGAGCGCCGAACCTCAGGCCAATGGGGCCTGCCGCGACATCAACTACGACCCGCTGGTCTTGCCCGACGGCATCCAGGCCTCGGACGACCCGATTCTCGCCGCCCGCTCCGCTGCCTATGCCGTGTCTTACAACCGCCGCACCCGCGAAGGTGCGCCTCACCCCGAGCAAGGAGCCCAGCCATGAGCGCACCCACCCATTTCAACCCGCTGCTGCGCGTACTGCACTGGCTGATGGCAATGCTGCTGCTGGCCATGCTGTTCATTGGCGTCAGCATGGTGGGCGACCTGTCGCCCCGTCACAGCGTCCTGATTGCCGTGCACAAGCCCCTGGGGCTGGCGCTTCTGGTACTGGTGCTGATTCGTCTGGCGGTGCGCCTTGCCCGCCCAGTGCCGGCGCTGCCCGCCGACATGCCCAACTGGCAGCAGAAAGTCGCCAAGCTGTCGCACCTGCTGCTCTACGCCCTGATGCTCGCCTTGCCCCTCGTGGGTTGGGCCATGCAATCGGCCGGTGGTTATCCGCTGGCGCTCCACGACTCCTTGCTACTGCCGCCCATCGTCTCGCAGGACGCTCAGCTCTATGCCTTGCTGCGCCTGGCCCACACTGTACTGGCGTACCTGCTGTTCATCAGCATCCTGGCGCACCTGGCGGCGGCCCTCTACCACGCGCTCATCCGCAGGGATGGCGTGCTCTCGAGCATGACCACCGGCAGCGGCATCCGTCCGACGCCCGATGGTCAGTAGACGCGGGACTACCCGCAAACCACCTCTCCAGCAGGAGAATCCGCCATGAAAACCCTTGTAGTCGCCTTGAGCCTCAGTCTTGCTTCCACCGTCACCCTTGCCGCCAGCACGGAGAACGCGCCGCCGGTTACCCAATACGAGTACGGCGTGCACCTGGATATCGCCCGTGTACTGGAAATGACCGACCTGTCGACCTTCTGCGGCATCGGGCCGGCACGCATGACCTACGAAGACAGCCAGATGCAGACGAAGACCCTTGAGTATCTGGTCTGGGGCACCGGCTGCAAGAACGACTACTGAGGAGCAGAAGTTGAGCTGAGCGCCACGAAGCCCGACAGCGCATCGTCGGGCTTCGCCGGCTCAGACCAGCGTGGCCCGCACCAACCTACGAAACCCGGGCGCGCGCCGGCGGTCCATAGCAGATCGTCAACCCGCGCCTGAGGCCGTCCCTTGAAAAACCCGCTGCTGCTATTGCTGGCCACCCTCCTTGGCTCCCAGGCCTTCGCCTCCAGCGACCAGGCCTGGAAGGAGCATGACGCCCGCCTGCTCAGTGCCTGCAAGGCCGTCAGTGGCCTGAAGGACGTCCGCCCCGCCGGCCAACCGGTGCTCTTCGATGATCGCCTCGGGCTGACTGCCCTGGTGCTGGAGGGCCGCTACCCGCAACCCCACATGAAGAACCAGCGTGGTCGCGAGCTGTGCCTGTTCGAGCGCAAGTCGCGCAAGGCCCATATCGCTGAAGCCGACGCCCTGCTGGACGCCCGCAAGCCCTGATTCAGAACCAGCCTTTCCACTTGAACCAGGCATAGGGCAGGATCGCCGAAACCACCATCAGGCCCAGCGCCACCGGATAGCCGAACGCCCAATCCAGCTCCGGCATGGCCCGGAAGTTCATGCCGTACACCGTGCCAACCAGCGTCGGTGGCAGGAAGAGCACGGCGGCGATGGAAAACACCTTGATGATGCTGTTCTGCTCGATGTCGATCAGCCCCAGGGTGGCGCTGAGCAGGAAGGCGATCTCGTCGAACATCTTCGCCACGTAATCCACCAGCGAGCGGATGTCCCGCTCGATCGAGCGCGAGCGGTCCAGGCCCTGCTCGCTCAGCCAGAGCTCCGACCACGCATTCGAATAGTCCAGCACGCGCCCCATGCCGGTCAGGCTCTCGCGCAACTTCACCAGTGCCGAGTTATGCCGGCCGAGGCGCTTGACCACCTGCTGCAGGTCGGTCCGGCTGCCCTTGCGCCGGGGCGCCGCGCCGCGCTCTTCGCTGAACACCGCACCGGACATCTCATCCAGCTCGCGCTGCGTCAGTTCCAGCATGTCGGCGATATGGTCCACCACGCTGCCACACAGCGAGAGGAATATCTGCTCGCTGGAGGAATGGGTTTCCGGCTCGCGGAGGAACTTGTCCTCCAGATATTCGAAGAACGGCAGGTTGGCGTAGCGCACCGTCACCAGGTAATCCGGCGCCACCACGAACATCACGTCGCTGGAGATCGGCCGCTTTTCGCGCAGGCCGCTCACCAGGGTGGCGTTCATGTAGAGGGTGCCGGCGTGCTGGTAGAGACGCGAGGTTTCCTCGATCTCGACGATGGCCTCGCGGCCGGGAATCTCCACTCCAAGGGCCTCGGCGATGAATGCCGCTTCCTCGGGCTGCGGGTCCATCAGGTCGATCCACAACGTGCCAGGCGGAATGGCCTCGCCGGGTCGGCCCGTGGTGGCGTGCAGGACGCCGGCATCCTGCGCGTAGAAGTGGATCATCCGTTGGCTCCTTGGACGTCTGGAAATGAGTAAAGCACCGGTCATGCCCTGCGAAGACGCGTCTGGCGGACCGCGAGGCACGCACCCCGCACCTGGGCTAGGTTGAGACCAGGGCAAAGGAGGCAACCATGACCCAGCACAACTCACCCGTGGGGCCGGGCGAAGCGGTGCCCTGGTTCACCAGCAGCACCCCCAGCCGCGAGCGCTTCACCTTCGACACTGCCGCCGGGCGCTACATCGTCCTGAGTTTTCTCGGCTCGACATCGGACTCGACGGCGGCACGGGTACTCACCGACCTGCTCGCCCGCCGCGAGCATTTCAACGACGAGCAGGCAAGTTTCTTTGGCGTCATCGCCGACCCGCGCGACCGCGACCAGCAACGCATCCGCGACTTCCTGCCGGG
Organism: Pseudomonas sp. BN414; assembly: GCF_029871275.1. Lineage (NCBI taxonomy): Bacteria > Pseudomonadati > Pseudomonadota > Gammaproteobacteria > Pseudomonadales > Pseudomonadaceae > Pseudomonas > Pseudomonas sp. BN414. The sequence goes on along the minus strand of NZ_SSOL01000034.1, from coordinate 6,935 downwards.
TATTCGCTTTTTCTGGGACATCGACCGCGCCATCTGCAATCTCTACGGCGTCCAGCGGGAGAACGGCGCCATTCGCCAGACGACCTACGTGCTGGACCCGCGCCTGCGGGTGATCGCAGTGCTGCCTGTCGCCACGGGCGGCGAAGGCCATGTCGATGCCGTCCTGGCGCTGCTCAAGGCGCAGGACCCCATCTCCGCGCCAGCCATCGCCCAACCCCAGGCGCCGGTGCTGGTGATCCCACGCATCTTCGAACCCGCGTTGTGCCAGACGCTGATCGACTACTACGAGCGTCTGGGCGGCACGGAATCCGGCTATATGGTCGAGCGCGAAGGCATGACGGTCGAAGTCCTCAAGCACGAACACAAGCGTCGCCGCGACTGCGCGCTGGAAGACGAGCAACTACGCCAGACCTGCATGCACCGCATCACCACGCGGCTGGTCCCGGAACTGCAGAAGGCCTTCCAGTTCCATGCCACACGCATGGAACGCTACCTGGTGGCCTGCTACGACGCCGAGGAAGGCGGCCACTTCCGCCCTCACCGCGACAACACCACCAAGGGCACCGCGCACCGCCGCTTCGCCGTCTCACTGTTCCTCAACAGCGGTGAATACGAAGGTGGCCAGCTGCGTTTCCCAGAGTTCGGCCGCAGCCTATACAGCGCCCCCACGGGCGGCGCCGTGGTGTTTTCCTGCTCGCTGCTGCATGAGGCCACGCCCGTGACGCAGGGGCGTCGCTACATGTTCCTGCCCTTCCTCTATGACGAGGAGGCGCGGCGCATTCGCGAAGAAAACCAGCAGTACCTGGCCGGACAGGCCGAGCAGTGATCGGCCTGCTGCTTTATCATTCCGCCCCCGCCGCGATTGATGAAGGATGAACCCCCGATGACTCATGAAAACCTGCTGGATGCCCTGCTGGCCGCCGACATGCTGCTGATCGACGACCTGCATGCCTGGGAGTTCGATCTGGACGAAGCGCTGGTGGAAGCACTGGAAGGCGGCCAGCCCGGCGAGCCCGAAGCCCAGTTGCTGCGGATCGCCTGCATGGACGGGCGCACCCGCCGTGAATGGCGCTTCACCCAGGCGGCCGTACAAGCCGCGCGCTTCGACAGTGCGAGCGGTTGCTGGAAACTCGCCGGGGCCGAAGGCGAACACGCGCTGCTGTGCCTGGATGCTGTCGGCGGCGATGCCGAGGATGAAGAGCAGGAGTAACGCAGGATCGATTTGACATTGTAGGGTGGGCTGAAGCCCACCCTACGCGCGGAGGGCTTCTCCTGTGGGGGCGAATTCATTCGCTAAGGATGGCGTAGCCGTCCCCGGCCCGTGATCTGGGCGAACCTGCAGTCCGCTTAGCGATTGAAATCGCCCCCACAAGGCAACGCCCGACGTGCTGCGCTGCCAATCAGGTGCGCTTCTCCTGTAAAGGACGGCAAAGCCGGTCTAGGTGAGCACATTGCGCACGAAGTGCACCAGTTGCTCGCCTTCGTTGGCATAGATGTAGGCCTGGTCGCTACCGAACACCAGGAAGTCCCCGGCCGCTACCTGATGCGTCTCGCCACTGTGCAGTACGGTCAGATTGCCCTCGATCACGTAGATCATCTCCCGCCAGCCCTCGGCATCCGGCTCCGCCGTGTAGCGCTCGCCGGGTTCCAGCGACCAGCTCCAGAGTTCGACCTCATGGCGCGTCGCCGAACTGGCCAGCAAGGTCGCGCGGCTGCCCGGCTTGGAGCCAACCCAGGCGACTGCGTTGATGCGCGAACGGTCAGGGCGATCCGGCTGCTGCACCAGATCGGGGAACAGCACGCCAAGGGCAGCGGCAATGCGGTCCAGGGTGGCCAGGCTGACATTCACATCGCCGCCTTCGATGCCTACCAGCATCCGCCGGCTAACACCCGCGGCACTGGCCAGAGCCTCCTGGCTCAGCCCCGCCGCGCGACGCAGGCGGCGAACGTTTTCAGAGACATGTTCGAGGACGTTGGGGCGTTCATCTGATTTGGGCAACATATTGCTCACACCCTGGCTTTTGCGCATTATGTTGCACATAACCAGTCCAACACGCCACCCCCACCGTCCTGCCGGATTTGCCTCCATGTCTTCGCTGTCGCGTCACCTTGCTTCTACCCTGCTCCCCGTTGCCGTCCTCATGGTGGCCATGGCCTCGATCCAGAGCGGCGCCTCCCTGGCCAAGTCGCTGTTCCCGGTCATCGGCGCCCAGGGCACCACCGCACTGCGCCTGATATTCGCCGCGATCATCCTCATGCTGATCCTGCGCCCGTGGCGCGCGCGCATCAGCAAGGACTCCCTGCTGCCGCTGATCATGTACGGCCTCGCCCTGGGCGGCATGAACCTGCTGTTCTACATGTCCCTGCGCACCATTCCGCTGGGTATCGCCGTCGCCCTGGAGTTCACCGGCCCGTTGGCAGTAGCGCTGTTCGCCTCGCGCCGGGCAATCGATTTCATCTGGATCGGCTTGGCCGTAGTGGGACTCTGGCTGCTCCTGCCACTGGGCAAGAGCGAAGGCCACCTGGACCTGACCGGCATGGCCTACGCGCTTGGCGCGGGCGTTTGCTGGGCGCTCTACATCATCTACGGCGCGCGGGCGGGTAATGACCACGGCATGCAGGGCGCTGCGCTGGGGGTCATGGTGGCTGCCCTCTTCGTCGCGCCGATCGGCATCGCGCATGCCGGCACCGAGCTCTTGCGCCCGGAACTGTTGCCCGTGGCACTGGCCGTCGCGCTACTTTCCACCGCCATTCCCTACACACTGGAAATGGTCGCCCTCACGCGCCTGCCCGCACAGACCTTCGGCACCCTGATGAGCATCGAACCGGCCTTCGGCGCCCTCTCCGGGCTGCTCTTCCTCGGCGAGCAGCTTTCGCTGCTGCAATGGCTGGCGATCCTCTGCATCATCCTCGCGTCCGTTGGTTGCACCGTCACCGCAACCCCGCGCCCGCAACCACAGCCACTGGTACCCGCCGACTGAGCACGGGCATTTCCGCTCAATATCCTCTTGCGGAGAACGGGTGATTCTCCGCAGGCTATAGCGATCCGGACCGCGCCTTACAGGTACCTCAATGAACAGACTTCCCTATGTCGCCACCGGCTGCCAGCCGGTGAACTGGCAGCTCGATCAGATCGTCAACGACCTGCGCGACGCCCGCGCCCAATGGCGGACCCAGCATGGCCGCCTGCAGGATCGCGGCGGCCGCGAATTGCCGTCGCGGGTCACCGTCGGACAGATCATCGAAGCCCTGTCCGGCGCCCTCTTCCCCATGCGTCTCGGCCCGGCCGACCTGCGCGAGGAAAGCGAGGACTTCTACGTCGGCCATACGCTGGACGTGGTGCTCAATGCGCTGGCCGGCGAAGTGCGCCGTGAACTGTCCTATGCCGCGCGCCAGAACGGCGTCAGCGGCGACGATATCGCCTGCCAGGCCATCGAGATCGTCAAAGGATTCGCCGCCACCCTGCCCAAGCTGCGAATCCTGTTGGATACCGACGTGCTGGCCGCCTTCCAGGGCGACCCGGCAGCGCGCAGCGTGGACGAGGTACTGATCTGCTATCCGGGCGTGCACGCAGTCATCCACCACCGCCTTGCCCACTACTTCTACACGGCCGGCCTGCCGTTGCTGGCGCGGATGATCGCCGAGATCGCCCACTCGGCCACAGGCATCGACATCCACCCGGGGGCCCAGATCGGCAAGAGTTTCTTCATCGATCACGGCACCGGCGTAGTCATCGGCGAGACGGCGATCATCGGCGAGCGGGTGCGCATCTACCAGGCCGTGACCCTGGGCGCCAAGCGCTTCCCGGCGGATGAAGAAGGCAACCTGCAGAAGGGCCAGCCGCGCCACCCGATCGTCGAAGACGATGTGGTGATCTACGCTGGCGCCACCATTCTTGGTCGCATCACCATCGGCAAGGGCTCCACCATCGGCGGTAACGTCTGGCTGACCCGCAGCGTGCCGGAGCGCAGCAATATCACTCAGGCGAACCTGCAGAACGAAAGCGGGGTTTGACGCCGTAGGTTGGCGCAGAGCGAAGCCCGACGGTTAATCCGCTCGTTGGGCTTCGCTGAGCTCAGCCACAACCTACAAGAGCGGGTTCGGTGCCTATTGCAGGGTGGAAATCGCCTTTCATTTCCGCCAATAAAAAAAACGGCCCCATCAGGGGCCGTTTTGCTTGGGCACTCAGCTCAGCGCAGCTTGTCGACCATCGCCGCAATCACCGTCAGTACGTCCTTGCCCAGCCGCTTGGAGCGGTCGCCGTTCCAGGCCGTGCGCGGGTGCGGGTTGTCGTCGTGGTCCTTGAACGGCATTTCGATGGTGAACGACAGGCAGTCGAACGCCATGCCCACGGCATTGCAGGCCAGCGTGGTATTGGCCTGGCCAGGCTCGTCGCGGGGATAGCCGAACTTCGTCTGGAACTCCGCGCCCATGTCGACCAGGCGCTGGCGGAACTCGGTTTCCAGGGCTTCAAGGCGCGGCGTGTAGCCGGGATTGCCTTCACAGCCGGCGGTGAATACGTGGGGGATTTCCTCGTCGCCGTGAATGTCGAGGAAGAGGTCCACGCCCACCTTGCGCATCTGCTGCTGGACAAAGAACACCTCGGGCGTTTCCGTGTCGTTGGCCGACTGCCAGGCGCGGTTGAGGTCCTTGCCGGCGGCGTTGGTGCGCAGGTGACCACGGAAGGCACCGTCCGGGTTCATGTTCGGCACCAGGTAGAGGTCTGCCTTGGCCAGCAGCGCCTCCAGCTCGGAATCGCCCTGCTTCGACAGACGCTCGATCACGCCCTCGATGTACCACTCGGCCATGTGCTCGCCGGGATGCTGCTGGGCGATGATCCAGACCTTGCGCTGGGCATCGGGGTTGCGGCTGATCCGCAGTAGCGGAATCTCGCGGCCTTCGAGGCTCTTGCCGATCGCCACGATTTCGGCCCCCGCCTTGTCCAGCGCCTCGCTGATCAGCCATTCGTGGCGAGCGCGGCTGTAAGGCTCGAAATAGGCGAACCAGATCTGCTCGTGGGTGGGCTCCAGGGCGAAGTGCAGGCCCTTGTCGTCGAAGCTGCTGGGGACGCGGAACCAGTGGACCTGGTCATAGGAGGCAGCGGCGTTGTAGCCGGTCCACGCGTGACTGTAGGCCGACTGGGCGGCGTTGGTCAGGCTGAAGCCGTGGCGCTGGCCGGGCGTCAGGCCGTCGACCTTGAAGTGGAACCACTGGAAGTGGTGGCTCTTCAGGTCAGGGCGCATGGCCAGCAGCACCTGTTGCGGGTTGCTGGCGTCAATTACTTCGATGTTGCCGCTGTCGAAGTCCGAGCTGATCTTCATGGATACCTCAGGGGCGGTGTTTCACGGTAGCGACAGGATCGCAGGTCGAATCGTGCGGGGAAATCGCAGGGGCGACATCGACAGACAGCCGGCGCCCCGCAAAGGATCACTCGCGGTCTTCCAGGCGAGCCAGACGCGCTTCAAGATCGGCGACCCGCGCTTCCAGCTCCTCGATCCGGGAATCGGTGGCGGCCCGCGATTCGCTCCGCTCCGGCTGGCTCGCACGCGCCTCCAGCAGCGCCTCCAGGTCGGCCGGCTCACCCATCAGGTGCATATAGCGATCCTCGCGCTGCCCGCCCTGGCGCGGCATCAGCACCGCCAGCCCGCGAGCGATCAGGCGTTCGATCTGGTGACGGACATCCTCGGTATCGTCGAAGTCGGTCATGCGATTGCTACGGGTCAGCAGCTCGCCCAGGGTCTGCGGGCCCCGCAGAAGCAGCAGGCCGATGAGGATCAACTGCGGCTGCACCACTTCCAGCGCCTTGTCCGTGCGTTGCTCCCAACGGTCGGCGCGACTGCCCATCACCAGCTTCACCAGGTTGCGCGCCTCGAGGTTGCGCAGCGACTGCCCAGCCTGTCCGGGCGTGACATTCATCACCGGCTCGCGGCTGGTCTTCTGGTTGCAGGCCAGGACCAGGGCGTTGAGGGTCAGCGGGTAGGACTCGGGCGTTGTGGCCTGTTTTTCGATCAGACTCCCGAGCAGCCGGGCCTCGATGGCATTGAGCGGAGCGTCGGCGAACTGGGCATGAATCTCGGTGGACATAGCACTATCCGTTTGCTGAAAAGTGCCCAATAGCCTAGTCCCCGCCGACTGGCGAGAAAAGCGCTCCACCCAGACGCCTTCCAATAAGTGCTTCCGCAAAAGCACTCGACCACCCGCGTAAACGCTCTTTTTGAAGGGAATCCACCCTATCCAATCGAATAGTTCGATTATACCAATTTCAGAAAAAAGCCTTTCCACTCTGCGTAACTTCGGCCCATATAAAAACCTAACTTGTTGTTTTTAATGGACACCGCATAACTATCATTAACGTCGATGGTAACCATTACCCAGGATCACTTCTTCATCGAAATCACATCAGTAACATGGGCCCCACAGACAAACACCACCCCCAAAACCAAGGTGCCCAAAATGAAAAAGCAAATCCTCGCCAGCCTGTTCTTCGCCAGCCTGTCCGCGTCCGCTTTCGCCCTTTCGGTTGCTGAGGGTGGCGCTGATCGCACCAATGTCCATCGCGTCGCTGAAAGCGGTGCCGAGCGTTCGCAATCCCTGCGGGTTGCTGAAAGTGGTTCCGAGCGTTCCGAGTCCCTGCGGGTTGCCGAAGGTGGCTCCGACCGCACCAAGGCCTTCGATGTCGCTGAAAACGGCTCCGAGCGTTCCGAGTCCCTGCGTGTAGCCGAAGGTGGTGCCGACCGCACCAAGGCTTTCGATGTCGCTGAAAACGGTTCCGAGCGTTCCCAGGCCCTGCGTGTAGCCGAAGGTGGTGCCGACCGCACTGGCGCCAACCGCATCAGCTGATCCCCGGAGCAGTTCAGAGGCAGGCAATCACGATGTATGCACATCCTCGAAAGGCAGAAGGCGCCACTTATGGCGCCTTCAGTCTTTTTGGGGCT